>PLPI01000051.1 GCA_003159495.1 candidate division FCPU426 bacterium
GGAGTCGGCGAGATAACAATTTTTGAAAAAAGGAAAAAGCTGAAGATTCCGCTGGTAAAGGAATAAGACAGTACCCCGGTTTAGTCCGGCGGGGCGGGGTTTTTTAAGAATGGCCGCCCGATATCATAAGGGTTTTAGCGGCGCCGGGTCTTAAAAAAACCCCGCCCCGCCGGACTCATTGTATCAAACAGGTTTGTCAGGTTTGTGGCCGGTATAAAATAAATAAGGGAGAGTTTAATGAAAATATTCAAAAACAGCATAGGCGCGCAGAAACCATTTGTCACAAAGGACGGATCCGTGATACGGTCCATAATGGACGCTTCAAACGCCGATGTGAAGAATGAAAGCCTTGCCGAGGCCTCGCTTGCTCCGGGACTGCAGACGTTAAAACACATACACAAAAAAAGCGAGGAGATTTATTACTTCACACAGGGAAGCGGCAGTATGCTTCTCGGCGATGAAAAAATAATTGTCAAAGCGGGCGACGCGGTTCTCATTCCCCAGGGCACGCCCCACAAAATATTCAACACCGGCAAAAAGACAATCAGGCTTTTATGCGCATGCGCGCCGGCTTATTCTCATTACGACACATTCACCCTTGAAAACAGATACAGGCTTGCCATTTTTGATTTTGACGGCACACTGGTGGATTCGGTCACGGGCATATGGAAAACCGCGGATGATATGGCTTCACAGTTCGGGATGAAGGGATTTGAACGCGGGGAGATAGTGGCCTCGATCGGCACCGGACTTGACAGCTTTGTAAACGACCTTTTCCCGCGTCAGGTAAAAGAACTGGGCATGGAAAAGGTCCTGAAAATTTACCGCAAAAGTTACGATGTAAATTATATCGAAGGGCTGAAAGTTTTCAAAAACGTAAAAAAGACCCTTGCCCTGCTTTACGCGAAAGGCATGACCCTTGCCATTGTTTCCAACAAGCTGAAAAAGTATGTTGACAATATATGCAAAGAAGCGGGGATTTTTGATTACTTTGACGTCACCCTCGGGTCAGAGGACGTGATCAGGATGAAACCCGATCCGTACGCGGTTTACCATCTTATGAAAAAGTACCGGGTAAAAAAGCGCGAGATTATTTTTGTCGGGGACAGCCAGTATGATGTCGAGACCGCTAAAAATGCCGGGGTCGACTGCGTTTATCTTACATACGGTTACGCGGATAAAAATGTGTTGAAAAAATTCAAACCCGCCTTTGTCTTCGATGATTTTGGAAAAATCAGGGATATTGTCTGACGGGCATAAACCCCTTTGTTTGCTGGAAAAGCTGGATATCCTGTGAAAAAACAATTACGAGCCTAAAAAATGCCTTATAAATAAGGCGTTTAATAAAAAACAGCACTGTGGGTCAATTGTGGATAAATACCCTTTAAAAAAGTTGTTTTTTATAAGTTATCCACATAAATCACACTATTAACTTTCAATAAGTTTACTAAAAAGAATATCAAAAAATAATATTTACAGGGTAGAATTCATCCATGACCGGATAAAAAATCAGACTGCAGCGTTGAATGAAAAGTATTACCGCGGCCGTTTCACATTACGCAAAAAAGCAAATTGACGCTTTCGGGCTATTGTGTTATCTTTAATAGAAAGGAGGAAAAAACGATGAACCGCAAAGCAATTACATCAGGAAAAAAAATCCTTAAAGAGGCGCTGACTTTTGACGACGTATTACTTATACCCCAGAGGTCGTCGGTGCTTCCGCGCGATGTTGAGGTACGCACAAAATTTTCCAGGAACATCAGCATCAACACACCCCTCGTCTCGGCGGCAATGGATACGGTCACGGAGTCCAGGCTTGCCATAGCCATAGCGCAGGAAGGCGGCATAGGGGTCATCCATAAGAACCTTACCATCGATGAACAGGCAAAAGAGGTTGATAAGGTAAAGCGTTCCGAATCCGGCATGATACTGGACCCGATAGTCCTGCATCCCGAGTCCACGGTTGACCAGGCAGCAGAATACATGAATAAATACAGCGTTTCGGGTTTCCCCATAACCGAGGGAAAAAAACTGGTCGGAATACTGACGAACAGGGATCTGCGTTTTGTAAAAAACAAAAAACAAAAAGTCAACGAACTCATGACGACAATTGATAAATTAATCACCGCAAGCCAGGGGATATCGCTTGAAAAGGCGCAGGAGATACTTCACAAAAACAGGATAGAAAAACTTCCGGTGGTAAACAAGGATTTTGAATTAAAGGGGCTCATAACAATAAAGGACATTGAAAAAAGGCTGAAGCACCCGTACGCCGCGAAGGATTCCTTCGGCAGGCTCATGGTTGCCGCGGCAGTGGGGCCATCCGACGAGCTTTTTGACAGGGCGGCGGCGCTGGTAAATGCCGGCGTGGACGCGCTTGTAGTGGACACGGCGCACGGCCATTCGGATTCCGTCATAAAAGCGGTGCGCGAACTCAGGAAAAAATATAAAACCGTCGACATCATAGGCGGGAACATCGCCACCGCGCAGGCCGCGATTGATCTTATAGAGGCCGGCGCCGACGGCGTAAAGGTCGGAATGGGGCCGGGTTCGATATGCACAACAAGGGTTGTCGCCGGCATAGGCGTACCGCAGATAACGGCCATAATGGATGTTTATGAAGTGACAAGAAAACACGGCGTTTCACTTATAGCCGACGGCGGCATCAAGTATTCCGGCGACATAACAAAGGCGCTTGCGGCTGGAGCGGACACGGTCATGATAGGCAGCCTTTTTGCCGGCACCATGGAGTCGCCGGGCGAAACAGTGCTTCTCGAAGGCCGTAGTTTTAAGGTTCACCGCGGCATGGGTTCGCTTGCGGCCATGAAAAAACGCGGCGGCCGCGAACGTTATTTCCAGTGGGAAGAGGAAGAGGAAAAATTGGTTCCCGAGGGCATCGAGGGGCGCGTTCCTTTCCGCGGGCTTCTTTCATCGACGGTGCACCAGCTCATCGGAGGCGTGCGCGCCGGCATGGGATACTGCGGCGTAAAAAACATAAAGGAACTGCAGGAGCTCACGCAGTTCGTGAAAATTTCCAACGCGAGCCTGAAGGAAAGCCACCCGCATGATGTCATTATCACAAACGAAGCCCCGAATTACAGGGGAATGTAACAAAAAAAATAAAAGGAAAAATTATGAGATACGACACAATACTGATACTTGATTTTGGCTCACAGTACACACAGCTTATAGCGCGCAGGATAAGGGAACTGGATATTTATTCCGAAATAGTGCCCTTTAACACGCCCCTTGAAAAAATAAGGGAGATCGCCCCGAAGGGGATAATACTCTCTGGCAGCCCGGCTTCCATTTATGACAAAAAGGCGCCGATGCCGGACATGGGGCTCTTTGACCTTGGGGTTCCGGTGCTCGGAATCTGCTACGGAATGCAGATAGTGGCCGCAAAATTCGGCGGCAGGGTGGAAAAAGGCGAACACAGGGAATACGGCTTTACAGAGCTTGATATTGTCGAGAAGGATCCGCTCTTAAAGGATCTTTTTGAAAAAGAAATAGTCTGGATGAGCCACGGCGACAAGCTGGTGAAAAAACCGGCCTCTTTTAAGACGGTGGCAAAGACCGAAAACTCGGATTTTGCGGTCATTTCAAATATTGAAAAAAAAGTATGGGCCATACAGTTCCACCCGGAAGTTGTGCACACAAAAAACGGAAAGGTCATACTGGATAATTTTTCAACGGACATATGCGGCGCCAGGCAGAACTGGACGCCGGAGTCGTATATAAAGGTGACGGTCGAGGAGATAAGAAACAGGGTCGGCTCAGAACGCGTTCTTTGCGCGGTATCCGGCGGGGTTGACTCCACCGTGGCTTCGGTGCTCATTGCCAGGGCCATAGGCGACAAGCTAACATGCGTATTTGTCGACAACGGCCTTTTAAGGCTGAACGAAGAGAAAAAAGTCATGGCGATGTTCAAAAAGCTCGGGATAAAAGTGACCATGATAAAAGCCGCAGAGGGTTTTTTGAAGAAATTAAAGGGCGTCACGGACCCGGAAAAGAAAAGAAAAATAATAGGAAATTATTTTATAGAGTTGTTCGAAAAACACGCGAAGAAGCTGGGCCATTTTGAGTTTTTGGCGCAGGGAACGCTTTATCCCGACCTTATAGAGTCGGTCTCGGTAAATGGGCCCTCCGCCATGATAAAGTCGCATCATAATGTGGGCGGCCTTCCGGAAAAAATGGAAATGAAGCTCATTGAGCCGCTGAAGTTCCTTTTCAAGGATGAAGTGAGGGAAATCGGAAAAAAACTGGGGCTTTCACAGGATACCCTGTGGCGCCAGCCGTTCCCGGGGCCCGGCCTTGCGGTCAGGATACTCGGCGATATAACAAAACAGCGCACCGTAATACTGAAAAAAGCGGACGATATCATCCTTGAGGAGATAAAGAAAGCGGGATTATACTACAAGATATGGCAGTCATTCGGGGTTCTGCTGCCCGTAAAGACAGTCGGTGTGATGGGCGATTTAAGGACATATGAGAATGTCATTGCACTGCGCGCCGTAGATTCAAAGGACGGGATGACCGCGGAATGGGTCAAACTGCCGTATGACCTTTTAAATTCGATAAGTTCGCGCGTGATAAACGAGGTAAAGGGAGTCAACAGGGTGGTTTACGACATATCAAACAAACCGCCGGCCACGATAGAATGGGAATAGAGATTTCGCCAAGGAGATTAATGAATGATTTCGTTCGGCCGCCACATTTGCAATGATTTTAATATTGCCATAGAGAAGGAATGGATCATAACCAACAAACACGGGAGTTTTGCCTCCTCAACCATACTCATGGCCAATACACGCAAGCATCACGGCCTGCTTGTGGCAAAATATCCCGGGATAGACAACAGGATTGTGGTTTTTCCTAACTGCGACGAGGATGTGGAGATAGCGGGCCACATTTATAACATCTCCACGCATAAATACCGCGAGACGGTTTATCCGAAGGGCTATTCACACCTTGAAAGTTTTGCCTTAAAGGACGACGTCGTGACCATGCTGTTTTTGATAGACAACGTCCGCCTTAAAAAAGATATATTTCTGATGAAGGACTCGAACACCACGGTGGTCACATACACCGTGCTTACGCCGAATTCCTACGTCAAACTGCATGTAAAGCCTTTTATAGCTTTCAGGGAAGCGGAACACCTGATAAGGGAAATGGCCATATTTGACGCGAATATAAATATCATATCAAGTGAAAAAATGTCCATACAGCCCTACATGAACATACCCCCGGCGTATATTTATAACCCCGACAAGTGCGATTTTAAGCAGCAGGGCGTGTGGTACAGGGATTTCTATTATATGCGGGAGGGTCAGTCGGGATTTGACTCGATAGAGGACCTTTATAATATCGGCGTTTATTCCCTGGATATAGAATACAACATGCCGAAATCCATAGTGTTTTCCACGGAAGACATGGAAAATGTAAGTTCGGAGCAGTTAAAGCGCGATTATAAAAAACAGATAAAAAAATCAAAGGATCTGTGCAGGGACGCCGGCGCGTGCGTGCGCGACGATGATTACAGGCAGAACATCCAGGAGCTCATAAGCGCCGCAGAGTCGTTTGTCATTCAGGACAACGAAAAAATGCCCATGGTTGTGGCGGGATATCCATGGCCGCATTATATCTGGTTCAGGGACACGTTCGCATCCCTGCCGGGGCTTTTTCTGGTGCTGAAAAAATTTGACGAGGCGCGGCTGATACTGACGGAATCAATCAAGTATGAAAAGAACGGGCTTCTGCCGCTGAACATGACTATAAATAAAAGCGAGATAAAATACACCTCGGTTGATACCACGCTGTGGTATTTTTACGCACTTTACAAATACCTTGAATACACCAAGGATTATTCCCTGGTGGACAAAAATGGGGAATTTTTCAAGCGCCTCACATGGATAATCCAGAAACACGTCGAAGGCACAGATTTTAACATCCACATGACCGACGACGGTTTGCTCTACGCCGGATACCCGGGGCTGCAGCTTACATGGATGGACACGAAGGTGGGCGGGACGACCCCCACGGCAAGGCAGGGCAAGGCGGTTGAGGTAAACGCGCTGTGGTACAACACGCTCAAGACAATGGAATACATATGCTCAAAGAACGGCGAAAATAATATGGCGGCTGATTATTCAAAAATGGCGGCTAAAACTTACGCGAGTTTCAATGAAAAGTTCTGGGACGAGGACGCGGACTGCCTTTATGACTGCATAGAGGACGGGTTTAAGGACAATTCGGTCAGGCCGAACCAGATACTGGCCATAAGCCTGCCGTTCATGCTGATTGAAGATAATGAAAAACGCGAAAAAATCATGAACACCATAATAAAGGAGCTTTATACCTCCTTTGGACTGCGCACGCTTTCGAACATGAATTCAAATTTCAAGTCGCGTTACGACGGCAACCAGGGAACCAGGGATTCCGCGGCGCACCAGGGGACCGTCTGGGCGTGGACAACCGGCCATTTTGTGACTGCTTATCTTAAGACATACGGCCGCGGCAAGGATTCGATAGATTTCATAGAAACGGTTTACGAGCCGATGTTCGAGCATCTTAAAAACGCCGGCCTGGGAACTGTATCGGAAATGTTCGACGGCAACTTCCCTTATAACGCCCGCGGAAGGATATCGCACGCGTGGGCCGTCGCGGAGCTTCTTCGTTCATACCTTGAGGATTACGCCAGCGTTAACGAGAAGGAATAGATGCTGATAATAACGGCCAGTCCGAGGAAGAACTCAAACTCCTCTGCCGCCGCGCTTTACGCCGCCGGGTTCTCCGGGATAAAATATGAAACCATTGACATAAACCGCCTGAAAATGCGCCCGTGCGCGGCATGCGTCAAATGCCCGCCGGATAACGGATGTATTTACGACGATGACGCCTCACGCCTGATTAAAAAAATAAGCCTGGAAAAAATATTTATTGCCGCGTCCCCGGTCTATTTTACCGGAGTGCCAGCGCCTTTTAAGGCCTTTATAGACAGGAACCAGACAGTCTGGTGCTCCGGCAGGAAGCCGAAAAAGAAAAAAAAGGGGATAATAATACTGACACAGGGCCACACAAAATTAAAATATTTCAGGGGAGCGGAGAGCGAGATAAGGTCGTTTTTCGCCGTAAATAACATAAGAACCGCGGCCGTGGTAAAATTAACATCGATGGACGTTCCCGGAGCGGCCCTGAAAAATTCCGCCGCCCTGCGCAGGCTGGAAAAAGCGGCTCT
Source organism: candidate division FCPU426 bacterium (assembly GCA_003159495.1). Classification (GTDB taxonomy): domain Bacteria; phylum Oederibacteriota; class PGYV01; order PGYV01; family Palsa-1178; genus Bog-1181. The sequence continues at coordinate 7,238 of PLPI01000051.1, forward strand.
TTTGTTAAGGGAAAAATAATGGAAGAGAACGCGGGGCTGAAATCATTCCTGAATTTTTTGCAGTACGAAAAGGGGCTCTCTGAAAATACTGTTTCCGCGTATACCTCGGATTTGAATTTGTTCGGGGTTTTTCTTGAAAAAACAAAACCAGCCGATGTCAGCGAGGACACCCTTGTGGATTTTATATTTTATATGAAAACGTCGGGCCATATCAGCAGGTCGATCGCGCGCGCTCTGGTGGCCGTGAAGGGTTATTACAGGTTCCTTGCCATGACAGGAAAAGCCGGTAAAAGCCCATTTGAGGAGATGGATTCATTCAGGGTGAAAGGATCGATGCCCGAGGTGCTTGCCGCGTCCGAAATAGAAAAGCTCCTGGAGGGCCCGGATTTGTCAAAAAAAGAGGGTATCAGGGACAGGGCCGTCATGGAACTTTTATATTCCGCGGGGCTGCGCGTTTCGGAGCTTGCGGGGCTTGAGCTGACGGACCTGAACCTTGAGGAAAAAATAGTGCGCTGTTACGGCAAAGGGTCGAAAGAGCGTTTGGTGCCGCTCGGCGATTACGCGGTTGACGCGCTCGCCGCATACATTGACATACGCAGGGAATTTATGAAGCAATTTTCCCAGCATTTGTTTTTGACAAGGCTGGGGAAAAAGTTTACGCGCGCGGGAATATGGAAGCTGGTGAAGGGATACGCTAAAAAAAGCGGCATTACAAAGGATATATACCCGCATATTTTCAGGCATTCTTTCGCCACGCATCTTCTGGCCGGAGGGGCGGATCTGCGCAGCGTCCAGGAAATGCTGGGCCACTCGGATATATCCACGACGCAGATATATACGCACGTAGACAGATCGGGTTTGAAAAAGATACACAAGCAGTTTCATCCGAGAGGGTAAATATAAGGCGGGCAGTGCTATTTTGTGTTCTGTTCTTGTAGGGGCGGCCCTGTGTGGCCGCCCGGCATTTGCTTGGCATGGCAGGCAGGGCTTTTTTTTAGCCAATCGGGCAGCTCTGGGCGTTGCCGGATGACACGGTCAAAGTGGTTAAGAAGCTTCACGCAGCTTAATTTACACATAAATGTATTATATGACGATTGGCAAAAAAAAGCCCCGCCTGCCATCACGGGCATGGGGTAGTTGTAGGGGCGGCCTCATATGGCCGCCCGGCATGTTGCTGGCATGGTAGAGCCGCTGCCCATGTCCGTAGTAGTAGTAGTTGGAGACGGATTGCTGCGGGTAAATTACGGGGTTCATGAAAACAATGGAGGGGAATGCAATGGGGAAAAGATTTTTTATCGTAACTTTGCTTGTTACCCTGGCCGCGGTTGTGGCTGTTTTTTGCGCCGGGCTCGGGATAAAATCGTACAGGGAAAAAGCCGCCATGCACAGTTTTGAGGCTGTCGTTGCAAAAGTGGTCGACGGCGATACGGTATGGACGGACAGGGGGGAAAAGATAAGACTGCTCGGCATCGACACGCCCGAACTGCACCATCCTGATTATCCGGTGCAGGCTTTCGCTCAGCAGGCAAAGGATTATGTCGCCGGCAGGATACTCGGAAAAAAATGCATATTTGAATACAGCGATTTTGACCATTACGACAAATACGGCAGGACGTTGGCCTTTATTTATCTGGACGGAGACCTGATTAACGCCGAAATAGTGAAAAAAGGGCTCGGCTACGCCAGCCCGAACAAAAATATACCCAGAACCCGGGAATTTTTGGTCCTGGAAAATATCGCAAAAAAATTCAGGGCCGGTTTATGGAAGTATCAAGAAGGGGGGCAGATAAAAAAATGAGGGATGAAAATAAAAGTTTTCTTTTAAGGGCGGGCACAATCACAGCCGCTGCATTGATCGTGGCATTTTGCGTCAAATTATGGATAGTGGACGCTTTTATGGCCAGGGGAGAGCATGTTACGGCTTCGCGTTCGGCGGTATTTAACGGCGGGGTTAAGGAAAATTGGGACAAGACAAAACATGTGATTGACTGGCGCGACGCGTCAAAACATGTGGGAGATTACGTGGAAATTACGGGAACCATAGTCGCGGCGCACAGGAACGAAAAGATATGCTACCTGAATTTCGACAAAGATTACGCAAACAACGTGGCGCTTATAATATTCGCGTCTAATTTTGAGCGCTTCCCGGGGGATATGGAGAAATATTACCTTGGAAAAAAGCTAAAGGTGGAGGGCAGGATAAAGCAATACAAAGGCAGGCTGGAAATCCCACTGGATGACGCGGAACAGATAACTGTGATAAAATAAGGATAATCAGATACCGGCGGAAAACCGGTTTAGTTTAGCGTGCGGGACTTTTTTAAGTAACGGCCGCCCNNGCGGCGCCGGGTCTTAAAAAAGTACCGCCCGCTAAACTCATGGTGTATATGAACCATGGTTTTCAGAAAGTACCAACGGAATTACAGGCGGAGGCAAAGTGCGGAAAATAAAGTCTTTTGTAATTATACAGGTGTTGTTTTTGGCTTTATGTTTCGGCTATCTTTACGGTGAGCCGCAGAAAATAGCAGACGAACCAGGGAAAGAGGCCGCAGTCCTGCTTGTCAGTGACATTCATTTCGACCCCTTCGCCGACGGCGCCGCCAAAGAACTTGAAAAAACCGATATAAGCGGGTGGAGCACCGTACTTGAAAGCAAAAAAGATGGGAAATTTCCGGAATATGGACGTGACACCAACTACAGCCTTCTGTCGTCGGCAATCGGTGAAATAAGCAGGGTATCCGCGGGGGCCCGGTGCGCCATCATAGGCGGCGACATGATATGCCATAATTTTGAGGCCAAATACAGCCTATCCGGATGTGATGCAGGTTTATGCCCGTTGTTTGCCTTAAAGACTATCGAGTTTGTTTCCCTTATGTTAAAGCGGGCAATGCCGGGCATCCCTGTTTATTATGTAACCGGCAATAATGACTCTGACAGCGGTGATTATAATATCATACCGGGCGGAGCAATGCTCGGCGCCCTTTCTTCAGTTTACGATACCGTCAGTACGGATAAGACGGCCTCCAGGGATTTTAAAAAAGGGGGGTATTACGAACTGCCGTTTCCGGTGGATGATAAGAGCGAACTGATTGTATTAAACGACATCTTCTGGCATAAAAAACACAAACGTGCGGATGATGCCAGGGACGCTCCCGGCGCCGCAGAAATGAAATGGTTTGCCGGCGAACTTGATGCCGCGGCCAAAAACGGTAAAAGCGTATTTGTCGCCATGCATATCCCTCCGGGCATTGACGCTTATCTCGCCTCAAAAGACAGGAACTGCCATGGTCCCGACGGATTTCTTGACCCGGTGTATAACAGGGAATTTATAGGGCTCATATACGGCCACAGGGAGGTCGTTAAAAGCATCTTCGCCGGCCATACCCATTTTGACGATTTCCGGGTTTTTTCAGACGCGGGAAAACCCTTTGCAACAGTATCAATCATACCCTCCATAAGCCCGGTTCACGGAAATAATCCGGCGTTCGAAACGGCCCTGCTGGAAAGCAACGGCGAAATTGGCGACAGGACGGTTTATAATTTACCGGGATTCGGGGGTAAAGACGCCGAGACAAACGCAAAGTGGGCCCTTGAATACACGTTCTGCGGCGCGTACGGATGCCATGATTTAAGCCCGGCAAACCTTTACGGGGTTGCGGAATCAATTGTTAAAAACCCGGATATGTTTGAAAAATATATAACCTTTTATACCGCCGGCAATACGCTGCTTTCTTCCATAATAAAACAGCAGAGCCGTATATACGAGTGCGCAATGACGAGCGGCGGTTTTGATGAATACGCGGGATGCGCCTGCAGTTTTAAATAAATATTATCATAACACAAACAGGATTTTAACCCCTGATGGATAATATTAAGATGTAATATGAGTCAAATAATGCCGGCTTTACGCCTTAAAGGCGGCCGGTAAAAGAGAGGAATACGATGAAAAGATTGTCAAGAGCCGCTCTTGTTTTGTTTGTTGTGTTCTCTTTATCGGTTTGTCCGCTGCTTGCGAAAGGAAAGGCATACTTAACACCCGCACAGATAGATCTGGTAAAACTCCTGCCTCCGCCGCCGGCCAACGGGTCGGAACAAACGAAAAAGGAAATAGATGAAATACTCAAGTTTCAAAAGGAGAGAACCCCTGGAATGGTAAAGTACGCTCAGGCCGACCAGGAGATAAGCGTTTTCAGGTTTGCCGATATCCTGGGCGATAAGTTTACAAAGGAAAACCTCCCTGAAACAGCGGCGTTTTTTGAAAACATTGCGGCTACGGCATCGGAGATAGTTTCTCCGGCAAAAGATTACTGGAACAGGCCAAGGCCGAGCGTTTACGACAGCAGGGTGGCTCCTTGCGTTAAGGTGCCAAAAAATGCGGCTTATCCCAGCGGACATTCAACGGCAGGGAACCTTATGGCTATAATACTCGCAAATATGATACCTGAAAAAAGCGCGGAAATTTTTGGACGCGGCTGGGCATTTGCCGTCAACAGGATAATAGGAGGGGTGCATTACCGCAGCGACTCCGAAGCGGGCAGGATCTCCGCCACGGTCATAGCGGCGTATCTTTTCAACGACAGCGGGTTTAAGGCTGATTATGAAAAATCAAGAGCCGAGGTGCGCACAGCGCTTGGATATAAAAATTAAAAGCGCCCGGTTTTTTATAACAAATAAAAAACCCTCCTTAACCGGAGGGTTTTTTATTTGTCGGGTTTTACAGTGCCGGGAACTTATACCGCGTAAAGAAGCTTTTTTACGTTGCTTGAAAAGTTTATGAAACCGTGGGGTTTGTTAAGGTAGCCTTTTGCCCCGAGCCGCACGGCCTCGTCCATGACTTCCGGGGTTTTCACCGAACTGCACATTAAAACATCTATGGCCGATGTCTCGGGATTCAATTTTAATCTTTTTAATGTTTCCAGCCCGTCCATTTCCGGCATCTCAATATCAAGTATTATCAAATCCGGCCTTATCCTGGCTGCGGCCTCGAGCCCCTCTTTTCCGTTGGCGGCGTTGTAAACGGTGTAATCCTCCTGCGAAAGGTAAATCCCGGCAAGTTTCAGCTGGAGAGGTGAATCATCGACGATAAGTATGTTTTTCATCTGTTAATCTCCTTTTTTTTAATTGAAAATATTTTAGGGCCGATGCCCGCAAAAAAAGAAACAAGGTTTTTCAACATGCCGGATTTTTCGCCGTGCTTTCCGACAACGCCGGTAAGGGTTGATACCATATCGTTTAGCCGTTTTGACTGCTGGAAAAGGCTGCTGCTTTCGGCCAGCGTCTCGTTCGTATTCCCGGTCATTTTATTTATAACTTTTTCCATCTCTTCGACGCTGGCGTATATCTGCTCGATTTCCCTGGACTGTTCGGCCGACGCGTCGGCCACGCCGCTGATGAGTGAAGAAAGTGTCGAAAAGGAATTTTCGATATCGTCAAGGTTTTCTCTTACCGAAACGCTTATGCCGACGCCCGAAGAGACGTCGTTCTGCACCCCGCTGATAAGCTTTGAGGTATTTTTTGCAGCAACCGATGATTTTTCCGCAAGGCGCCTTATCTCTTCGGCGACGGCTGCAAACCCGCGGCCGGCTTCTCCCGCCCTTGAGGCCTCTATTGAGGCGTTAACGGCGAGAATATTTGTCTGAAAGGCTATGTCATCGATCGTGCTTATTATATCGGCTGTTTCATCCGAGGATTTTTTGATGCTGTGTATTGAATTAATGGCTTTTTCCATGTTCTCTATGCCGCCTGTGGTCTTTTTATGCGTTCCGTCCGTCATGTTTTTTGCCAGGGAGGTATTTTCCGCGTTGCGCGAGATCATTGAGGAGACGAGTTCAAGGGAAGCCGAGGTCTGCTCGAGCGAGGCCGCCTGTTCGGAGGTGCTTGCGTCCAGCAGCTGGCTGTTTTTTTCCGACTTTTCCGCCGCAACTGAAAGGTTCCCGGCGGCCTCGATTATTGAATTGATGACGCGCTGTATGGGCGTGGTGATGGAGCCGGCTATGACCAGGGCCAGCATAATGATGATGAATATGCTAAAAATTAATATCCATTCTATGTAGGATCTCATGGTGTATAACGGTGAAAAAGCAGTGTTCTTATCCAGGTCCGCGATTATTGCCCATCTTAAAAACGGGATTGACAGCGGGGAATAACTTGATATCACCCAGGTGCCGTTGTAATTTCTCACCAGTTTGGTCGATGTCCTGTTGTAATCGATGGCCTCGTGGGCGGATTCGGTATTTACAACCCCTTTTTGTGATTCGCCGTCAAGGAACGAGGCCTTAACCGAATGTTTGTCGGGGTCAATGAATGAATTTGAACGCATCAGTTTGTCGGGGCCGATAAGATAAATTTCCCCGGTATAGGCGTCTATATCCGTGTGGCCGTTGCTTCTTACGGATTCCCTGAAAATATCGGATTCCTGGATATTTGAGTTTATTGTTTCCGCGGATATTGTGCATATCATTACGCCGCGCACGGGCCCGTCCCCGGTTACGGGCACGGCAAGAAAAAGGACCGGATCATATAATTTGTCAAGCTGCTGGTAATCCTGCATGTTGAAGCCTTTAAGCCCTTCCATAAAGGCCCTTCCTATATTTGTCATCTGCAAAGCCTTTGAAGTGAGTTTAACACCCGGCTTTACAGTGTTTGCGGCGCTGTAAATTACCGCGCCGGAAGGGTTGACAAGCAGAACATCCGAATAGTCGTTTGAGTTCCTGAATTCCGAGAAAAACCGGCTGTATTTTTTTACCGCCGTTGTGCCGGGGGCGTACGGCGCCTGAAAAGCCACTTCCAGCTCGTCAAAGGCCGCGGCAAATGACGGGTTATGCGACGCGAAAATAATTGAGCGGGTTTCAACTGAGAAAAACTTCTCGATTTGCGCCTGTTTAATCTTGCGTATCGAGTCTATGTTTGAAAATGACGACATTGTGAGTATTTTTTCCATGTTATTGGTGGCGCTTAATGTGATAATAAAAGCCGGAAAAATCCCGACTATCAGGAAAAATAAAAGAAGTTTAGTCTTCAGGTTAAGGCGAGTCTTTTTTTCCATTGGCATTCTCCGGTAAATTTATTTTGCCGACTTATTACATTTCTATCCAGTCCATCCATTTAAAGAAATTTCCGGGTTCGATAACGGCGGCTGTCCCCTGGGGGCAGAGCGCCGTTCCTTTTATAGAACCGTCAGCAGCCGTTAAAAAATCGCCGCTGCGCGGCTTGATATCCGCATTTGATATGCTGAAACTGCCCAGGAACGAATCGGCAAGAATGGCCACCGCGCCCCTTCCTGTCTGCGGGGTGTTAACCATGATAAAACAGCTTTTTGCCGAAATGGAGGCGGGCAGGGATGCTGCCGCGGGGCAGATGGTTACAACGGGGCAGATTTCACCGTTGTAATTAATCAGCCCCCTTATGTATTCAGGCGCTCCGTTTATCAAAACCGTATCCATACACGGGATTATTTCACGCACATTTTCGTAATTAATGGCGAAAACCGGGCCGCCGCACGAAAATATTATGTAGGGGGAGGGTTTTTCCCCGCCTGTAATGTCTTCCTGCAAAAGTTGTTCCAAAAGCATGCTCCTTTGTAATATGTCAATCCGGATGATTTTTGATTCACAGGTAATATACAAAAAAAGTATTAATTGCGGGTTAAGGAGCGGTAAAATTTTGACATGCAATTCCATCTTTTTAAGCGGAAAAATAAAACGCCATATTAACCGCCGCTTAACGCGCGGATGTTTTAATTGCGCCAGGAGGTTTACATGGAAACGCAGGAACCGCAGATAGAACTTACACAGGAACTGATAAATGAATTTGCCGAAGAGGTGGACGCCTGCATAGCAAAGGCACAATCCGCTTTTGTGGCGCTGGATGCATCACCAGGGGATAACGAACTGATAAATACGGCTTTCAGGTCATTTCATACAATTAAAGGCAGTTCTGATTATCTCGGAATGACGGCAATGAAGGAATTTGCGCGGCATATAGAGGATATACTCGGGGCCGTCAGGTCGAAAAAAAGCGCGCTGACAAGCCCGGTTATCACGGCATTACTGGAAACCTGCGACGCTTTAAGGCACGGGTCGGCGCAATTAAGGGGGGCCGGGAAATTTAACCTGGAACGGTTTAATCTTGATATTTCAATTATCTATAAAAATTTTTCCATTACTATGATGGACGGCAGTATCAATGAAAATGACTCCGTAAAAAATAGCGGTGAAGTCATGTATGATTTTTCCGGCGAAAAAGGCGGGAAAGAGAGCCTTGAGATAAGAATAGACCAGGAGAGGTTTAACACATTTATGGCCAACCTCGGCGAAATCCTCGCTCTTGAACCCATATTGCGGCTGAATATAAATGAAATTGCGGCGAGGCTGCCGGAAAAATCAGCCGCTGTTGAAAATCTTATGTCGAATTTTTCAAGAGCTGTTGAACGCCTTAAAGAAAGCGCCTACGGCCTGAAAATGCTTCCGCTGAAAAACGCTTTTATGAAGATGTACAGGCTTACCAGGGACCTCTCGGTAAAATCGGGAAAAAAACTGAAATTGATCACGAGCGGCGGCGAGGTCGAGATGGACAGGGAAATAGTCGAAAGTATTGCTGAACCCATTATGCATATTATCAGGAACAGCTGCGACCATGGAATAGAAAGCGGCCCGGAGAGGGCGGCTGCGGGAAAACCCGCGGCCGGAATGATAAACATAACCGCCGCCTTAAAGGAAGGCAGTGTGACCATAAGCATAAGCGATGACGGCAGGGGAATTGACGCGCAAAAGGTCTTGAAAAAAGCGGCGGCTTCGGGATTAATCAAGGGAAAAGAGAACCTGACCGATGATGAAGTTTATAAGCTGATAATGTCCCCGGGATTTTCAACGGCTGAAAAAATAAGCGATATTTCAGGAAGGGGAGTGGGCATGGATGTTGTGGCAAAAGCGGTGAAAAAGCTCGGCGGAAGCGTCAGGATAAAATCCATTTCCGGACAGGGTATAAAGGTTTCAATGAAACTGCCGGTGCTGCTTGCGGTAATAGAGGCTTTAATAGTCGAAATCGCGGGCCAGAAGTATGCCATTGCCCTTGAAAATACCGGATATATAAGCAACTGCGTTGAAGAACCAGCCGGCGGGTGTGTTATCTGCGCAAATGATGAAAAAATCAGGGCAGTGGACATATCAGCCGGAAAAAGCCGGTCAAAGCTGTATCTTGTGGTTTTATCGGGAGGCAAAAAGGCGGCTTTAAAAGTGGACAGGATACACGCGCAGGGGCGAATAGCGGTAAAAAATATAGAAACCCTTAAATTAAAAAAGACGCTGTTTTCCGGGGCAACCGTCCTGCCGGACGGCCAGCCGGCCCTGATACTGTCAGCCGAAAGGATAATAAACGCTGTTTAAATGAATGATGGATAAAAAAACAGAAGGGAGAAAAAAATGAAAATGATCAACAAGTATATCCCGGGGAAAAGCAACGAACAAATAAAAGAGGAAATAATAAGAAAAACAATCGGAGAAGCCGGTTTAGTAACAACCGATTTCCGGATGAAGAAATTCATGTCGCTGAATAAAACGGAGCAGAAACGTTTTATGGTGGAAGCCGTAATCCGGGAGGAAAAAAAATAAGGCGCCTGTATTTTAAACGGCCGTGGCTGTCAGTTCAGTAAGGACGCTGTTCCAGTCGTAGTTTTGCGCGGCATTGCGCGACGATTCTGTTTTCATGCGTAAAAACAGCCCGCTTCCGGAGCCGCAGGCGGAAGCCAGGTACGATATCTTTTCAACCCAGTCGTTCAGGTCGTTGGACCGGGCGGCCAGCCCGGTGACTTTGTCTATAATAATTTCCTGCGGCCCGCCCGTATCCGAGACTACCGCCGGAACTCCGCATGACTGCGCCTCAAGCACTGACATCCCGAAAGTATCCGTTATGCTGGGGAATACAAATATATCGGAACCGGACAGCATCACCGGAAGCATCTGCTGCTGGACTTTTCCGGTGAAAAACACGCCGTCAAGCCCCGAGCATCTGCTTTTTAATTCCCCGAGCTGGGGGCCGTCGCCGGCTATTATAAGTTTTAAATATGGATAACCGGAAAGCATGGATTTATAAACGTCTATGAGAAAATCGAGGTTTTTATCCCGCGAAATTCTTCCCGTATAAATCAGGATTATTCCGTCCATGATTCCGAGAAATTCGCGCAGAAAAAGGCGACCTCCGGGCCTGTTTGAAAAGAGCTTTGAATCTATGCCGCGCCTGAAAATCGACATTTTAGATGTCTCAAAACCGCGCGAACGCAGTATCGGTATATATTTGTTTGAAGGAACCTTTAATTCATCCATGGATGAATAAAACCACCTTGTGTAAGCCTCAATAATTGAGGCCGCCGACTCGTCCCCTATTATCTCCCGCGACTGTGAGGTAAAATCCGTGTGATAAATGCCCGTGCATTTAATACCCATAAGCTTTGCAGCCATGAATCCGGCCAGGCCGACGGGGCCGGGGGTTGAAATTACTATTTCATCCGGCTCAAACGCGTATATTTCCTTGAGGGCTGAAAGCATTGACGGGACTTTTATTGAGTATTTTTCATAGTATGGAAGTTCGAAGGAATGGATATAGGGAAGGTTTAAAACATTAAATGACAGCCCCAGAGCCTCGGGCCCGTCAAGACACGTCACAAGTCGTATATTTTTTTTATTTATGAAAGACTGCCAGCCGAGTGTCTTAAGCGTTACCGAAACGCCGTTTAAATCGTTCAGGGTATCCGTGAACCACAGTATTCTTTTGCCGTCCGGGGAATCAAGTTCCCTGAATTTTGAGGCAAATGATGACACCACCGAGCGGTTTTCATGGATATGCCTTATCGTGGTGAAAAACGGAGCGGCAAGGAATATTCCCGTTATGGATGAGGAGACATTTTTTATAAGGGAAACTATATCGCCGCGGTTGAGGTCCTTGCGGGCGGATATGAGCAGGCTTTTAAAAAACTCGTCGGTTATCGCGGTTATTTTATCGTAAACAATATCAAGTTTTTCCTCTATAGGCATACCGGCATTTTCCTTTAATGCGTCGACAAATCCGGCCAGCAGGCCCTGTATACCGCTGTCCCCGCTGAAATATTTTGCTTTTCCAACCTTGATCTCGCTCTTAAACGAGAGCTTCTTTTTTTCAAAGACGTATTCGGTTAGCTGGCTCAGCAGGCTCCCGGATAATCCGGCCCCCTTGCGCCTGGAAAAGTCGTAGGCAATCTTGTATATGGCGAAAGCAAGCCCCTTAAAATCATTGTGCCTTCCGCGGGCGATTGATTTTTTGTCCCTTATCGAAGCGAGAAATTCACCCGGCGATGCGCAGCCGGCCGGGGTTTCCGTGAATGTTTTGCCTATAAAAATTCCGGCATGGTCGTCAGTGCCGCCGGTAAACCCCTTTATCCAGGGATCCGCGCTCATGGGTTCTATCCTGTGGCGGTCATATATCCGGCCGATAAATTCGGGGGTCAGCCCCGATAATATGCGGGTCCATAAGACGTTGCTTGCCCTGTCCCTGCTGCCGTTTATGGCCTCAAAAACGTCAAAAAGCAGGATAAATTTTTCAAGATGCGCCTCGGTCAGCTTTCCGTTCACGGAATAAGCCGCGTGCGCCACTGAATATGCCAGTTTTTTTGACTTTATGTAATCACGCAGTTCGTATATGTCCGTGCGTATCCTGTCGATATGCTCGAATTCCGCCGGTGTAAAACCGTAAATAAGTATATGAGCCTTGCATCCATCCTCGGGGAAATAGGATGTGACCTCAACGTCGGTAAAAACCTTATCCGGATATTTTTGTTTGAGAAAAAAGGAGCCGTCGGCCGTGTTGTGGTCCGTCACAGTGACAAAATCCATTTTTTTGTCAATGGACTCCGTGAAAATGAATTCGGGCTCCGTATATGATTCCGATGCGCCAAGCCGCTGAAGGAACCATTCAGACGGGTGCATGGAGTGTTTTGAGTGCACATGCATATCTGCCTTTGGCATGTTGAAAGCCTCCGTTTTTAGTATGTTCAAACCTTGTTGTTATAAATATAATGCGGCGGTTTTATTTTAGGCTTAAGCAAATATTAATATTGTATTAAACAGCGGCGGCCCGTATTAACACAAAATTAAATATATGTTCACGCGCCTTTAATGGCAGGGCCCTATATTTATGGCATGATTAATAAAATAGAAAACACAAATCAGCAAGACACAGGCGGCTGCCGGGAAAAAAGCAAAACAGGCAAAATCAACGTGCCGCATACCGGAGAAAATATAGAGGAATGGGAAGAAAAGATGTTTTTAAGGGTAATTTCGCCGCTGCTTTCAAAAGAACAGGAAAACAGAATAATTACCCCCGCTTATATATCGGGGCTGCAGCAGGACGTGCTGGCGGTCCACTGGCACCCTGAACATATTCCAATGGAACTTATCGGGCAAAGGATAAAAAACTCGTTTCCGGATGCCCGTAACAGCCTGATAATACCAACCCAGCATAATTCCCTGATGGAGTTCAACGGATTTGCCGGGGTTGAAATAGACTGTTTTTCGCCGGAATTTGACAGAAAGGTCCAGCTCCTTATTCATTTTACGGCTGAAAAAGCGGCCGGGGCTGAAAAAATAAGGGTAATGGCGGAACATACTTTTAAATACAGGTCCAGGCAGCTCTTTGACATTCTGCACGCGCTCGCCGGGGATAAAATGGATGACAGCATAAAAAAGGCGGAGACCGCCACGGCGGCTGAAAGGGAAATTGAGGAGTTTGTGGGGGCGTATTCGTGCAAAATATTAAGGCTTATTGAGTCTCACGCCGCGTCAATAAACAATATTTTTCTGAAAAACAAGCTTATAAGGGATTATTTTGAGGAATTAAAAGGGGTGTATGACGGCCACATTATTGACATGGCCCAGGTATTTATAAAATCGGTGAAAGAGCTTGTAAAGGCCTCATTCTCAACGGGATATTTTTATAAGACACGCGATGTCATTTCACAGGCGAGAGAGAGCGGCGCCGGGATTGTGGTGCCTCATCCGGAACAGTTCTGGCCGATACTGCTGGCGGATTATGACGTTGACGGATATGAGGTATGGAACCCGCAGTCAAGGCAGTTCACCGAGTTTCTTATCGGAGCCGTGGCAAAAATGAACGGCAATAAAAAATCATCAAAGAGGCCCCTCCTTATATTTATGGGGGATGACACCCATATGGGGGAAAAAATCAGGAACGCTTCCGTCATTGACAGGGACAAGGCTTCAAGGGAAATAGGCATGCAGCCCGCCTGGGACGACCCTGATATAATGGCGGCGCTTAAAACTGTGAAAGCATCCAGGGAACGGGTCATTGATGAATACAGGCAGAGGCTTTTATAGCCCTGAAAATTACAGGGAGGTTATTTATGGCGGCGGGAAACGATGATTTTAAGTATGAATCGCTCCAGGACAGGCAGTCAATCGCAAAATATCTTGACGCGTTAAAAGAAGGCTTTTCAAGCGGAAAAATAGCTCTCGGGAGCAGGGAAAAACAGATAGTTTTCGAGCCGTCCGGGCTCTTAAAACTCGAGGTGAAGGCAAGGCGGAAAAATGAAAAGGTGAAAATAAGCCTGAAGTGCTCGTGGAACGAGGAGAACCAGATACGCGAATCAAGGGCGGAAACGCTTGTAATAGAATCAAAAAAACAGGGGTAATGAAGTGGAATTTGTAAAAGCGGTGGAAGAAAATTTTAAATTGATGGTCATAGAGGTTACAAAACAGCTTGAGGATACCATAAAGCTGCTCGGGGCGTATTCAAAACAGCTCGCGGAGAAGGTGCGCACCAGGGACGATTATATTGATACCATGAAAAACATCATCGAGAATAAAAACTTTTCCTATGTGGCCGGCGCGGATAAAGTCGATAAAAAGACGCTTCATAACATGTGGGCCGTAAACACCATAGTGCATAACCTTGAAAACGTCGCCGACCTTGCTGTGAATATCGCGGACCAGGCGGGTTACTTTACGGAATTTGATTACATTAAAAGGTACGACTATAATGAATATTTAAAAAAAATACTCGACGCGCTGGCTCTTGTTCCCAAAGCGCTTTTCTCCGCCTCGATAAACCAGGCGCTGAAGATATGCAGCGCCGAATTTGAGATTGACGCCCTTTACGCAAAGGACCTCAAGCATATTATTGAAGAAATGCGGTTTTCAAGGGACGCCGGCAACCTTGTGACGTCCATATTCGTACTTCAGTGCGCGGAACGCATGGGCGACTCGGTTTTAAATATAGGAGAGGCCATAATTTCCCTTGTAATGGGGGAGAGGATGAAGATACGCCAGTTCCAGGCGCTTGCAAACACACTTTCCACCGACGAGGAAAAACAGAGGATAAGCGAATTTTCCCTTGAATCAGTCGGTGAAACAAGGTCCGGCAGCACCATCCGAAAGGTATATGAGCCCGGAAGGGATCAGGCGCTCTCCAAATGGGTTGTATTTAAGGAAGGACTCACGCAGAAACTTGCCAAAGAAAAGGAAAATGTCGAGTTATGGGAAAAAATATCGCCGGGACTGCCGCCGAAGATTTTTGGCTACCAGGCAAACGGCAGGACAGCATCGATAATACTTGAATATTTAAGCGGCAGGAACATGAAAGATGTGGCGGTAAATGAAAAAAGCGCGGCTGTAAAAGAGGCCATGGCGCTTGTAAAAGAGACGCTTGACGGCGTCTGGACAACAACATTGAAAAAACAGCCGGCAAAGGCCATGTACATGGAACAGCTCGCCTTAAGGATAGGCGATGTTTACAGGATGCATCCGGATTTCATGCGCCGTGAAAGCAGGATAGGCGGTCTGGAGGTTCCTTCATTTGAGGAAATGCTGAAATCGGCATTGCTGATAGAAAAAAAGCTCGAGGCCCCGTTTTCCATATTTATTCACGGAGATTTCAACATTGACAATATAATATACAACGCGGAAGGGAAAAAAGTGAATTTCATCGACCTGCACAGGTCTTCCTACAGCGATTATGTCCAGGATGTCTCCGTATTCATAGTTTCAAATTTCAGGATGCCATTTTTTGAGGCCTCAATAAGAAGAAAACTCAACTGGATAATCAATGACTTTTATTCTTTTGCCTCGGCATTCGCAAAAAAGAACAATGATACGACATTTGACGCAAGGCTCGCTTTCGGCCTGATACGGTCTTTTGTATCTTCCACGAGATTTGAATTTAACAGGGAGTTCGCAAAGATGATGTATTTAAGGTCGGTGTATCTCACGGAAAAGATACTGGCCCACGGCGTCAGGCCGTGGGATGAATTTTCCGTGCAGAAGGATATTTTTATATATTGACAAATCAAAGGAGGCGTTTATGAGCGGTAAAAAAATCGGGGTAGTCGGCATTGAGGGGGCGTGGTCCACCGAAATGCTGGCCGATACCATAAAAAAGCGCACGGGTTTTGTGAGGATAATAGACATTGAAAAAATATCCGTGGACCTTGACAGCGGCACGGCGCTGTTTGACGGCGAGGATATATCGGGTTATGACGCGCTGATAATAAAAAAAATAGGCAGGGATTACAGCCCGTCAATGCTGGACAGGCTCGAGATGCTCCGTTTTTTGAACGAGAGGGGGCTGAAAATATTTTCAAAGCCGGAGAGGATAATCAAGGTGTTAAACAGGCTTACATGCACGGTGACGCTCAAAAACGGGTCAATCCCGGTGCCGGACACGGCCGTTACCGAAGACGTTGACGAAGCCTGCGATATTGTAAAAAAATACAAAAAGGCCGTATTCAAGCCCCTTTATACCTCCAAAGCCCGCGGAATGACCATAATAGATGACGGCGTAAATGTTCATGACGAAATAGAAAAATACAAGAAATCAAACAGCCTTATGTATATACAGAGAATAATGGATATAGGGGAAAAAGACCTGGGGCTTGTATTTGTGGGCGGCGAATATCTGGCCACTTACGCCAGGGTTAAAAACAATGGCTCATGGAACACAACCACAAACAGCGGCGGAAGCTACATGATACATAATCCTTCGGAGGATATTATCAAGCTGGCCCAGAAGGCCCAGGACCTTTTTAAGCTTGATTTTACATGTGTGGATATAGCAGAAACACCCTCAGGGCCGGTTGTGTTTGAAGTCTCGGCTTTCGGGGGGTTCAAGGGGATATATGAATCAAGCGGCATTGAGGCCGCGGAAGTATATTTAAATTATGTCCTGAAGGAGCTGAAAAATGGAAAAAAAAGCTGACACTGTAAGCTGGATTGCCGCCGACCTTGCGGCTTCGTATGCCCCTGACAGGGTTTTATTACTCCAGCTCGAGGGCTGCGTAATAAAAATTCAGTCTAATTCCACGGAATTAATTCAGAGGCTTTCAGAATATTACAGGGGTTTTATCGGAGGCAGGACACCCGATCTAAGCGTCATGGCATTTGAAACCGATGAGCCGGTTTTTGGCCATGAGTTCATTAAAAAGGAACCGGAACCCGGCAAGACGCGTATAAAAGAGGAATATTTTGACCTCAAGGACGGGAGGATAGTGCGCAAACTGCTTACAGGAATGCATTTTGTTTTCGGCAGGGGTATAAATATTGCGGTTGGAAAATGCGTCGACAACTATAACCAGGTTGTAAATTTTATCAACAATCGTTATATAGAAAGCATGCTAAAAAGCGGGTGCATGCTTTTTCACTCGGCGGGAGTAGTGCTGAAGTCAAAGGGGCTGGCAATAGCCGGATTCGCAGGGAAGGGGAAATCCACGCTGGCGCTGAATCTTGTCGGAAGGGGGATGAAATTTTTGAGCAATGACAGGGTAATGGTTAAAAGCCATGACGGAGGCGTTACCATGTACGGCATTCCAAAGCTTCCGAGGATAAATCCCGGCACGGTGCTGGCAAGCCCGATGCTGAAAAGCGTCATACCGGAAAAAGAGAGGGCCGAATTTGAAAGCATACACCCGGACAAACTGTGGGAACTGGAGCATAAATATGATGTTGATATTGCCGCCATATTTGGCGCGGACCGTTTTGTACTAACTGCGGACTTAATGGCTCTTGTTATAATCAACTGGGACAGGGAGAGCGGAGCGCCGTTTGCCTTAAACGAGGTTGACCTTGAACGCAGACTGGACCTTGTGAGGGCCTATATGAAATCCCCCGGGTTATTTTTTGAAATGTCCGGGGATATCACACCGCCGGATTTTTCTGAAAGGGCATTTGTTAATGTGATGAAAAACGTAAGGGTCTATGAGATAACAGGTTCCGTGAATTTTGACGAGGCGGCGGACCAGTGCATCGGGCTGCTGGAAAACGACAAATCCGGAAGTTTGAGCATCAAGGCCGGAAAATAAAAAGGAGGGAAAAATGAGCAAACAGGAGATCAAGCTTAAGGGAAATCTGGAAGCTGTAAAGGCGGCGGAATACCTTTCGGACCTTGCCGCAAGCATGAAAAGCGGCTCGATTTACATCCAGAAGGGCGGGGAATTCGTGAATTTAAAGCCTTTTGGAAGCATGGAATTCGAGATAGAGGCAAAAAGGAAAAAACACAAGGAAAAGATAACGATTGAACTGTCATGGAGCAGGAACGAAAAGGACGAGATAGAGGATGAGGACCTTAAAATCGCGTCGCCGGATCAGGAAAAAAAAGCGTAATAATGATACCGGCGGAAAAATTATTGCATGTTTTATCCCTGGTATATGACATTTTTATTGGATTGTCGCCCGATATTATATAGACGGCCTCTTGCGNNGATGAGCGGCGCAAGGCCAATAATAATGTCATATACCAGGGATCAGGCAACATTGGCGGGGGTTTCCGCCAGTCTCAAAATAAACGATAAAAAATGGAGGTTTCTGTCATGGGTAAAAAAGAAGTTGAGTTGAATTCCGAACTGCCGGTTGAAAAGGCCATTGAGTACCTTGAAAGCATTTTGACCGGGCTTAAAAAAGGAAAAGTTTTTGTACAGCAGGGGGATGAAGTGGTTGAATTGACCCCGGATAAAACGGTTGAAATTGAAGTGGAAGCTGAACAGAAGAAACACAAGGAAAAAGTAACCTTTAAATTATGCTGGGCCAGGGAAAAGGAAGAAGAGGCCGAGGAAATTGAAAAAGAGGAAACTTTCAGGATTACATCTGTAAAACCCGAGATGGCCGGAGAAAAATAAACCCCGTCCGGGGGGCCCTTTTACGGGCTCCCCGGATATTAAACGGATTAATAAGGCAAAAAAACAGGCGCGATTATATTAACGCAATCTTAATAATCTTTTGGCAAAATGTTAATAAATTAAGTATAATATGGTTAACAAAAAAAGGCGGTTTGACAAAATGGAAAAATTGATAGCAATAGTCGACGATGAGGATGATATACGCGAGCTTGTCTCTGTAAACCTTAAAAAAGCCGGTTTTAAGACAAAGGAATTTTCCGACGCGGACAGCCTGATAAAATCACTTTCAAAATCCGCCCCGGATCTTATTATTCTAGATATTATGATGCCCGGAACCGACGGCATTGAAACGGTGAAAATTTTAAAAAAAGACGACAGGTATTCGTCAATACCGGTCATAATGCTTACGGCCAAGAATGACGAACCCGAAAAAGTCGTGGGGCTCGAGATAGGCGCCGACGATTATGTCACAAAACCATTTTCGCCAAGGGAGCTGGCCGCAAGGGTAAAAGCGGTATTACGGCGCAAGGCTAAAACCGGGGAAAAATCCGAGATTGTGGAGCTGGGCTCCATTATAATGGATATGGACAAACATGAAGTCTCCGTGAAAGGAAAAAAAATAGAGCTTACCGCGACGGAGTTCAACATCCTGCATATTCTTGCCATGAAAAGGGAACGCGTGCTTTCGCGCGAGCAGATACTTGACAACCTGTGGGGCTCCGAGAAAACGGTTGTTGACCGCACCATAGACGTCCACATAAAGCACCTGCGCACCAAACTCGGCCCCGCCGGTAAAATGATCAGGAACATCCGGGGCGTGGGGTATAAAATAGAATAATGAAAAATAAACTTTTTTTAAGGATTTTTTTTAGTTATATCGTGATCGCGGTTGCCACATCCGTTCTGGCAGGGATTTTTTCAATGAACGCCATCAGGACGGATACCCTGGAAAGACAAAAAAATCTTTTAAAACAATTCATTTCAGTTATAACCCCGTCAACAGCCGCGTACTTAAAGCAGCCCGGCGGCGGGAACCTTGAGCAAATCGTAAAAAAGATGAGCATTGGTTCCGATATACGTTTTACCTTTATTAATGCGGAAGGACATGTGCTTGCCGATTCCGAACACGACCCTGAAACAATGGACAACCACAAAACGAGGCCCGAGGTAAGCTCGGCGCTTTCCGGAAAAGACTGGTATGAAACCAGGTATTCGAACACACTCAAACAGAATATGCTTTATTACGCGGCGCCATATTACGGCGGGGACAAAAACGTTGACGCGGTTATCAGGGTCTCCATGCCGGTTTCGGACATAAGCGCCTTTTCCGATACGATGATAAAAGAGATAATAAAGGCGCTTTTGCTGGTCTTTCTGGCGGCTTTCATAGCGGCTTATTTTTATTCCCGGAACCTTTACAGGCCGATAAAGGAGCTTGCAATCGCCTCCGGAAAAGTCGCGGCAAGGGATTTTGACGTGAGGGTGGCATTCAGGGAACGCGACGAAATGCACGAACTGGCGGAAAACTTCAATTTCATGACTTCGCAGATAAAACAGCTTTTTTCGGACCTTACCGAAAAGCAAAAACAGCTCGATTCAATAATAGATTCGGTCGCCGAGGGGCTTCTCGTAGTGGATGAAAAGGGGAAAATAGTGCTGATAAATAAAAGTTTCCGCTCGATAGCCAATGCGGAGATAAAGGAAGGCGGGTTTTACTGGGAATGTTTTATGCCGGTAAAATTCAATGAGGCCGTCGAAAAGGGCATTAAAACGAGGAGCTACTTTGTCGAACAGCTTGACATAAAGGGAAGGACATATTTGTTCAGCGCCAATTTCCTGGAGGAAAAAAAGCAGGAGGCATTTGTCCTTTATGACATTTCGGAATTCAAGGACCTTGAGAGGATAAAAAAGGATTTTGTGGCCAATGTATCGCACGAACTGCGCACCCCGCTTACCGCCATAAAGGGGTTTGCCGAAACCCTTGAGCAGGATTCAAAGGACGCCGAATCGCGCCATTATCTCGATATCATTAAAAAGAACACGGACAGGCTCATTAATATAGTCACCGACCTGCTGACACTCTCACAGCTCGAGGAGATGGAAAAACTTAATGAAACGGAGAAGGTGGCGATTTCAGATGTAATAACAAACGCCCTGAAGATATTTGAACAGCCGATAAAAGCAAAGGGGCTGGAGCTCAGGGAAAATATTGACAAAAACATCCCGGCGATAAAAGGGGATTTTTTCAGGCTCGAACAGGTATTTATAAACCTTATAGACAACGCGGTCAAATACACCGAAAAAGGGATTATAGAAATTTCGGCAAAAGCTGATGAAAAACAGGTAAAGATAACCGTCTCTGATACGGGGCTGGGTGTATCGAAAGAATCACTGCCAAGGATATTCGAGAGGTTTTATACGGCGGATAAATCGCGCTCGAGAAAGCTCGGGGGCACGGGCCTGGGCCTTTCAATAGTCAAACACATAGTAAATCTTCACAACGGCCGCATTACGGTGACAAGCGAACAGGGAAAAGGGACAACCTTCGAAATACTGCTCCCGCTTTAAGCTTTATACCTCTTTTCGATTAATCAAAAATTAACAATCCAAAAATTTCCCCTTAACACCTCCATAATATAATTTCATCGTAAAAATAAAACACGGGATTGAAAAAAATTAAGGCAAGCTTTACGTAATATAAAAACACGGGAAATTTTGAAGGATGAGGATGATGAAAGAGATTCCAAAAAACCAAGGAGGAAGGAAATGAAAAAAGCACTAAGTTTTGTTTTAGCAGCAGCTTTTGCACTATCGTTCTTTGCCTTTGCCTTTGCCGACGTCACAACGACATTTTACGGATACCAGTGGCTCCGGTACGATTATCAGGCGGTTGGAGGATCCTACGGCGCGCCTGCAACCGGCAGCAACAACACGTTTTCCATACCAAGGACGTATCTGAGATGGAAAGTTGCCGGGGACGGATATGAGGGCAATATAACATTGGATATCAACAACACAAACGCCGGAGAAAATTCCGGCAAGAACATGGGCGCCATCACCATGGGATCTATTGACTGGGCATCATGGCTGAAATACGCCTATGTTGAATTTAACAATATTCCTTATCTTTCGTCAATTGACGCCGTGATAAGGGCCGGACAGCAGGCGGTTTATTTCGGAACTATCGATACATGGCAGTACCCAACAGTGGAAAAGACTATCGAAGACCTTCATTCATTTGTAAGCGGATGCGACAACGGCGTTGCTTTAGTGGGAAAACTTCCGCAGGGTTACGGCTCGTATGAAGCGGCGATATATAATGGTACGGGATATAAGGATACAGCTGAAGATTCCACCCAGGACATTACAGACAAGGCTTATGACCTCAGCCTGAATATAACGCCGATAGCCGGCTTATATGTTAGGGGATCTTACTTCAAAAAACTTACAAACGTTTTTGGATCCATTGCAAAAAATTACAGCGCGTCAGCAGTTGTGGTCGGCGGAGCGACCGGGCCGATTGAGGCATTTGAAGAATATGTAACATGCGTTGGTATAACAGGCAATGTAGGAGCGGCAGTAGGCTGGGAAAGCTACCTTGGAATGAACCTTACCGACCTTGTGGAACTTCACCTGAGGATAGACACGTATGACCCGGACACAAAGGTCGCAAGAAACGAGCAGAATACTTACATCGCGGGCGTGAACCTGAACCTTACAAAGGCGACGGTATTACAGCTTGATTACGAACTCACCGAGAACAAATTCCCGGGCTCCGGCGCAAAAGACAACAACGTTACCAACAACAACCAGTTTATTTCGCAGATTGCATGGAAATGGTAAAAAACGGAATATTATAGTATAATGTTCCGGGATATAAAAATAAAAACTGATTAAATCAGGAGGGTAAGATGAAAAATTTAACTAAAGCGGCGGCAGTCCTCGCGCTTGCCGCGGTTCTTACGGTACCGGCTTTTGGATGGAATTTTCCATGGGCGCAGAAATCGGCCAATAAGCTCGCGCTTCAGGGTTCCACGACAGTTCTTCCGATAGCCCAGAAGGCGGCGGAAGAGTACATGAAGATAAATAAAGAGGCCGACATATCGGTTTCAGGCGGAGGATCAGGAGTCGGCATATCAGGGATAATCGACAGTTCCTGCGATATTGGCGACGCTTCAAGGTCCATCAAATCAAAAGAGATACTTACGGCCAAACAGAAAGGCGTAAACCCGGTCGGCACTATTATCGCAAAGGACGGCATCGCGATAATAGTCAACCCGTCCAACAACGTAGCGGCCCTTTCGATAGACCAGTTAAAGGCCATATATTCGGGTTCTATTAAGAAATGGTCCCAGATCGGCGGATCTGACGACATGATAGTTGTTATTTCACGCGACAGCTCTTCCGGCACATTCGAGGTTTTCAACGAAAAAGTGCTTGAAGGCGCGAAACTGCGCGAGGACTCCCTTATGCAGGCTGCCAACAAGGAAGTTGAAGAGGCGGTTGCTAAGACACCGGGAGCCATCGGATATGTCGGTCTTGGATATGTCGGATCAGACGTGAAGGCCCTCACAATCGAAGGCGTGATGCCATCGGATTCCACAGTTTTAAACGGCACATACAGGCTCTCAAGGCCGCTGTATATGTACACGAACGGCGACCCGTCGGGGCTCGCCAAAGAGTTTATTGATTATTTACTCAGCGACGCGGGCCAGCAGATAGTAAAAGATGTCGGTTTCGTCGCCCTCAACGCGAAATAAAAAAAGCTTTTAATAAAAAGGCCCTCCGGTATCTGCCGGAGGGCTTTTTTATTTCCACCGCCCGTAATTTTTTTAATTATATCCTCGAATTCCGCGGATGCCANNCCTGAAATCTTTGCAATAAATTAATTTTAAACCACCCTTATTTTAATTGCCGTATTGTATAAATTTGATGTCAGAGAATGTTGTATGGATGTCCGTACAAGCTGGACAAAAAAAAGGAGAAGAAATGATAACAAAAGAAAAGCCGCTGTTCGAACAGGTCTCCAATCTTATGCTCAGCCAGATAGAAAAACGGGAATACGACGTCGGGGCCAGGCTGCCGAGCGAGGAGCAATACAGGAACAAATACAGGGTAAGCAGGCACACGATAAGGGAGGCCTTAAGGAAACTCGAAGGCGAGGGATACATATACAGGATACAGGGCAAGGGGGCATTTTTGGCTAAGAAAAAAGTTTCATACGATGTTTCCAAAAAGACACAGTTTTCGCAGTCGGTGCTTGACACAAGCCTGGCGACCAGTTCAAGGCTTCTCGGCGTATCATTAATATACGCCGATGAGGACGGGGAGATAACGGAAAAACTTGAAATAAACAGGACACAAAAGGTCTGGGCGCTTGACATCATAAGGTACATAAACAGGGTTCCATTTATCTACACGACATCATATCTGCCGGAAAGCAGGTTTCCCGGGCTTGACGGCCATTTAAACGGGAAACTTTTTTCATTATATAAATTATTGGGGGAAAAATACGGTATTTTGTCGATAAACAGGACTTCTTCCGTTTTCGAGGTCGGAATACCGGGCAGGGAGGAGATATCCGCGCTTCAGATATCAAAAACGATCCCGATAATGCTGGTAAAAAGCCGCGCAAGGGACGGCGGGGGCAATGTTATCGAATACTGTGTTTCAAGGTTCAGGGGCGATATGGCCAGCTTGAAAGTCACGTTCTAAAGGAGGTGTGATCAAAAACGGTCGGGGAAGAAAATGGCGGATGAAAAACATTAAAAAAAACGGAGGAAAAAAGATGAAATTGATCGCGAAAATTTTAATGGTTGTTATGGCTCTTGCTCTGTCGGTATCGGCTCTCATGGCGGACGACGAGCTTGTTATGGGGATCATTCCGGCGGAAAACCCGGACATGATGGTAAAACAGTACACGCCGATGGTCAACTGGCTCTCACAGAAAATGGGCAGGAAAATAAAGATCATCACCGCCACTGATTATACGGGGGTTGTCGAGGCTATGAGGGCGAAAAAAGTTGACATAGCCTGGTTCGGGCCGTTCTCCTATGTGATGGCCAACGAAAGGGCGGGCGCCGAGGCGGTTGCCGTCGGCATCGACAAGAACGGCGTATCAACCTATAAATCCTACCTGGTAACGACGCCTGAAACCGCGAAAATGCTCGGCATAACAAAGATAGAAAAAGGCGAGAGCGGCATGAAGGCCATATTTGAAAAGCTTGACAAATTCAAAAAACAGATCAGCTTTACTTTCACAGACCCGGCTTCCACGTCGGGATACGCCATACCCAGGTATTATATGTACCTGACCGGCGTAAAACCGGAGGATGCGTTCAAATCAGTTGGCTTTGTAGGCACGCATGACGCCGCAGAACTGGTCGTAAAAAACAAGATAATCCAGATGGCCTCCGACAATAACATTAATTATTCAAAGATGGAAAAGACGGGGCTGATCTCGAAGGAAAGCAACGTAATTATCTGGGAATCACCGGAACTTCCCGGATCGCCGCTTGCATTAAGGTCTGATTTGCCGCAGAGCGTAAAGGACGATTTCAGGAAATATATAAAGGAAATACCAAAGGATATCGTCACTGGATACGGCGAGATAACGGGTTATGACCTTGTAACAGACGCGGACTACAAGGTTATCAAAGACGTAAAAAAAGTAATCGATTCTTTAAAGTAACCGGCGCCAAAATGATAAAAATCAGGGCTTTTTCAAAAAAGTTCAGGGACCATGAGGTGCTATCCGATGTGAATATAAATATCAGGGAAGGGGAAAATACCGTTTTGATCGGCGCGAGCGGTTCCGGCAAGACAACGCTGATCAGAGGGGTCAACGGCATGATAGTCCCCGATTCCGGAGAGGTTTTTGTCGGCGATGAAAAAATCCAGTTTGACGACAGGAAGGCCCTGAGGAACAAAAGAAAGCACATCGGGATGATCTACCAGCATTTTAACCTTGTTGAGCGGACAACCGCCCTTCATAACGTGCTGACCGGGGCCCTCGGCAGGCTGGATATGGGTATGGACCTTTTCAGGTCGACTCTTGGATTTTTTGAAAAAAAAGAGAAAGAAAAGGCGTATGAAATGCTCAGTTTCGTGAAGATAGAGGGCATGCACGACAAAAGGGTCGATAAACTCAGCGGAGGAGAGAAACAGAGGGTTGCAATCGCAAGGGCCCTTATGCAGGAGCCGGATGTGATACTCGCCGACGAGCCCACCGCAAATCTCGACCCCGAGACATCAAGGAAAATAATAAAACTTCTGCTCAAGATCAACAGGGAAAAGAAAGTGACACTTGTGGCGGTCCTGCATGACGTGGAGACGGCCAGGAACTATTTCGACAGGGTCATCGCCCTGAGAAAAGGAAAGGTTTATTTTGACGGGAAAACAAGCGAACTCAATGAAAGCTGCATCAATGACATCTATGAAACTGAAAAGGCAAGTTGAAATGAAAGTTGTGAAACTTTCAGGGCCCGTGGCTGCGAAATCCGCAGCCTGGGCCCTCGCAATTATTATTATCGCCGCTTCTTTTATAAGGACCGAATGCAANNGCCATGGGGCTGTGGGGTACGGTAATAGCCCTCATTATAACGTTCCCTCTTTCTTTTTTGGGGGCGGTAAATACATCGCCGAACAAGGCCCTGCAGGTTATTGTTAAGGGAATTTTTACCTTCTTAAGGGCGGTTCCGGAACTGGTTTACGCCCTTCTTTTTGTTTTTTCGCTCGGTTTCGGGGTTCTTCCCGGAATCCTGACGCTGAGCCTCTCGGCGTCGGGACTGCTCGGGAAATTTTTTGTCGAAACCATTGAAACCATAGACCCGAAACCAATGGAGGCTATTCAGGCCACGGGCGGTCATCATGCCGCCGTCTTAAGGCACGCGGTTTTTCCCCAGGTTCTGCCCCTTTTCATCGGCTACATACTTTACACCTTCGACCATAATGTCAGGACCGCCATGGCAATCGGCATAATCGGGGCGGGAGGGCTCGGCCTGGAGCTTTTCCGCACAATGGAAACCTTCAAGTATCCGCAGGTGCTCGCCATACTGATAATAATGTTCCTGATAGTCACGGCTGTGGACAGGCTGTCGCTTTATGTGCGCAACAAGATAATTTCCGGGGATCTCCTTGAAAAAGGTAGAAGAATAATATTCCGCATTGTCTTGATACTTATTATAATTTCATGCACCGCGCTTTTAGTGTATATACCGCTGGATTTGAACCAGGCGGTAAAGGGGCTGCCGTTTTTATTCAGCTTCATTTCAAAGACATTTCCGCCCGATTTCTCCGAGATGCCGAAATACATGAACCTTATCATAGATACGCTTGCCATTGGAATAAGCGGAACCGTGATAGCCGTAATAATTTCCATACCGCTGGGAATCCTGGCGTCAAAAAATTTTGTGCGCTTCCCGGTTGTGTTTAACATAGCCAGGGAAATAATAAATTTTTTCAGGGCCATCGGCGACGTTGTTTTCGCCCTTATATTCGTGGTTGCCGTCGGTTTGGGGCCTTTTGCCGGGGTGCTGGCGCTCGGGGTGCATTCCGCCGGACTGCTGGCAAAATTTTATTCCGAGGCCGTCGAGAACATAGACACAAAACCCAAAGAGGCGCTTGAGGCCACGGGAGCAAAAACCATACAGGTCATCAGGCATTCGGTTTTTCCCCAGATAATGCCCCTGTTCAACAGTTATAACCTTTACATACTCGACAGGAACATCAGGACGTCGACGGTGCTCGGCCTTGTGGGGGCCGGCGGGATAGGATTTGAGCTTACCATGGGAATAAGGCTGTTCCAGTACAACAAGATACTGGCGCTGCTGATAATAATCCTGACGACAATATTTATCGTGGACAAGATATCGGAATATATAAGAAAAAAAATAGTCTAGGAGAAAAACATGGAAGAAAAAAAGCTGGCGTTCCGGCTCCAGAAAACGGCGCAAATTCTCGGCGAAAAAGCTTTTGCCGGCGTGAAAAAGACCGCAATGAAAACCGGGGTAAGGCTTGTAAAGGAACCGGAAAGCGGATTATTAATGACGGTATTAAAGGATACTTTTGACACGGAATTTTTTCTCGGAGAGGTGCTTGTATCCGAGGCCACGGCTGAATTAAACGGCATAAAGGGTTATGCCATGGTAACGGGCGATTGCCCGGTCAAGGCACAGGCGATTGCCTGCGTCGAGGCCATCGAAAACAACGGGGATAAATATACGGCCGCGGCAAAAGAAATAAAAAAAGAGGTTGAAATCCTTGAAAAGCAGGCGGATATGATAACAAAGGAAGAGTTTGGTTTTATATCATCCACAAGGGTGAAATTTGAAAGCATGAG
The DNA here is from genome assembly GCA_003159495.1 of candidate division FCPU426 bacterium. GTDB lineage: Bacteria > Oederibacteriota > PGYV01 > PGYV01 > Palsa-1178 > Bog-1181. The sequence goes on from PLPI01000051.1 coordinate 34,726, forward strand.
GAAGGGATAAAATATGGGATCCGAGGCAAGGGCTGTAATGAACCAGGAAATTTTCAGAAAACTCATGGGCGCAATGAGCAGGCCGGGGCGGCTTTTCAGACTCGGGACGGTTTGCAAAGAGCCTTTAATGGATATTTTAAATGTCCTGCTGGACCATGAAGTCGGCTTTTGTGTGACGGGCGCAGACAGCGATACGCTGGGCAGGCTTATTAATGCGGAAACCGGCGCGAAAGCGGTGGATATCAGCCAGGCCGATTATGTGATAACACCGGCTGAAGGCATTGGTGATGAACTATTCAGGGCAAAAATGGGTTCCCTTGAATATCCCGATAAAGGGGCTACGATAATATATTACGGGGCAAAGCCGGCTGAAAACGGTAAATTTATTTTTGCCGGTCCGGGCGTGCCGGACGGCGGCATAAGCTTTGATCCCGGCATACCGGATGATGAGATAAAAAAGCTGGCGGAAATTAATTCCGGATTTCCCCTGGGCGTGGACGCCGTGATTGTCTGTGAAAAGCCGGCCTTGATCTGCATGCCCAGGTCGCTAAAAATAACAGGGGGGAAATAATGGGATATGTTGCCGTAAAGGGCGGGAAGGACGCCATTGAAAACGCCGAACGTTACCTTGATTTTCAGAGGCTTAAGGGGGATTCCCCGGATATTTCCACCGGCCAGATAAGCGACCAGTTGTATCTTGCCGTGGACAGGATAATGGGGGAAGGGTCGCTGTATGCCCCGGACCTTGCCGCGCTGGCTTTTAAACAGGCGGCCGGTGATACTTTTGAGGCATCCTTTATCCTGAGGGCCTACAGGACGACAAAACCCAGGATGGGGTATTCAATGCCATGCGACACAAAAAAAATGAGGATAATCAGGAGAATATCCTCGGCTTTTAAGGACATACCCGGGGGGCAGATACTCGGGCCGACGCCGGACTATACGCTTAAACTATTAAATTTCGATCTTATTGATATGGGCTGTAAAAAAAGGAAGGCGGCGTTAAAAGCACTCCTGAAAGGCGTCAAAAAAAGAGGAAGTTCCGGTGAGATAGGTGAACTGCCAAAAGTCATAGACATGCTGAGAAAAGAGGGGCTTGTAGTTGAAAATAAAAAAGATAATAAAGAGGAACCGTTTGACGTTACAAGGGAATCGCCGGTCTTTCCGGCATCCAGGAGCGCGTCCCTGCAGACCATGGCAAGGGGCGAGACCGGGGGCCTTCTTTTGCTTGCTTATTCAAATATAAGGGGTTACGGCGACATCCATCCCGCGCTGGGGGAACTGCGGGTGGGTTACATGCCGGTAATGATAAGCCATCCGCTGACGGGAAAACCTTATGAGATCGGCAGGGTAAAAATAACCGAGGCCGAAATCATAGCGCGCTTTAACACGGAGGGGGAAAAACCAAAATTTTCAATAGGGTACGGGGTGTGCTTCGGACACAATGAGGTTAAGGCCATATCCATGGCAATTCTTGACCGGTCCATGGCCAATAGCGGGTCAAAACACGCCTCCGAGGACCAGGAATTTGTGCTATCGCATATTGACGGCATTGAGTCGATGGGTTTTTCGGTGCACTGGAAGCTTCCGCACTACGTGACGTTCCAGTCAGACCTCGACAGGCTGAGAAAGGCACAGGAGGTATCGGATGAAAAAGAATAAAAGGGCTGAAAAAAATAGCGGCCAAAACAGGTATAACTTCGCGTTTCTTGACGAAAATGCCAAAAGGGAAATACGCAGAAAAACACTAAAAGCCATAGCGATACCGGGTTATCAGGTGCCGTTCGGGTCCCGCGAAATGCCCATAGCCAGGGGCTGGGGTACCGGCGGCCTTCAGGTGACCCTTTCCGTAATAGGAAAAAAAGACGTGCTCAAAGTCATCGACCAGGGAAGTGACGACAGTGTAAACGCGGTAAACATAAAAAGGTTCATTAAAAAAGTTACGGACGTTGAAATTACCAACGATTCCCTCAGGGCCACGCTTATCCAGACAAGGCACAGGATACCCGAGATACCGCTTACGCAGGAACAGATAATAATATTCCAGGTCCCGTTCCCGGAACCATTAAGGACCGTGGAGCCTTCCGAGGCTGAAACAAGAAGGATGCACGCAGAGGCCGATTACAGCAGGATGTGGCTGTACCTTTACGAGGATATCGTGAAATGCGGGGAGATAAGCATAGGAGCAAGGTATCCGGTTTACGTAAATAACAGGTACATCATGGACCCGAGCCCGATACCCAGATGGGATATTGAAAAACTGGACAATTCCGAATGCCTGAATTTATTCTGCGCGGGCAGGGAAAAACGCATATACGCGATACCGCCGCATACATCGGTAAAACCGCTGGAATTCGAGGATTTTAAGTTCAGGGTAGAAAATTTTGAGGGGAAAAAGTGCGAGATATGCGGATGTGAGAGTTCGTTCCTTGATGAAGTTATGGACGGCTCCACGGGCGCCAGGCGTTATTTTTGTTCGGATTCCGATTACTGTGAAAAACAAACTGCGCGGAAAGGAAACAAACAATGAGAAAACCTGTTTTAAGGGTGAGGAACGTGACAAAAATATTCGGCAAAGGATGCCGGACGTGCCTGGATGACGGCTCGGTCTTTGAAGGCGGCATATGCCCGGACTGCGGCTCCATAACCGGGTGCAAAAACATTTCATTTGACCTTTTCCCGAATGAAATTCTCGGCATAGTGGGCGAGAGCGGATCGGGAAAATCAACCCTGGTCAGGATGCTTTATTTTGACGTGGAACCGACAAAAGGGGAAATGTTCATTGAATTTGAAGGCAAAAACGGGGTTTCCGCGGGGTTGCCCGGTTTTACTGGGCTGACCGGGGAAAATAATATTTTTAAGACTGGTTCATTCATCAAAAGGCAGCTAAAAAATTTTTTCTTCGGGATGGTTTACCAGTCGGCCCACCTGGGATTAAATCTCGACGTGACAGCAGGGGGTAATATCGTGGAGCGCATGCTCATGGCGAACGGCAGGAACATTGAAAAAATGAGGGCAAGGGCATCCATGCTGCTGGCCAGGACGGAGATCCCGGTTGAAAGAATGGACTCTCCGCCGAAAAATTTCAGCGGCGGCATGCAGCAAAGGGTGCAGATCGCAAAGGCCATTGCCAACGACCCGGCCATTTTATTCCTGGACGAGGTGACTTCCGGGCTTGACGTTTCCGTGCAGGCGAAGGTGCTCGACCTCATAAGAAAACTGCAGAACGAAACGGGCGTGTCCATGCTGGTGGTTTCACATGACCTGGGCGTCATCAGGCTGTTGACGAACAGGACGCTTGTCATGAAAAACGGGCGCGTGGTCGAATCGGGGCTCACCGACCAGATACTCGAGGACCCCCAGCAGGAATACACGCAGGTTCTGGTAAATTCCGCGTTGTAAAAAATATGACACAGACGGGAGCGGCTCATGATAAAGGTTAAGGATTTATCCAAGGAATTCATTATGCATATCCTGAACGGCAAGGTGATAGAAGGGTTTAAAAACGTATCCTTTGAGCTGGAAAAAGGGCGCGCCATGGGCATCAAGGGAAAAAGCGGCAGGGGCAAAAGCTCCATTTTAAAATGCATTTACAGGACATATATTCCAAGTACCGGTTCTATAATGTACGAATCCTCCGGCTTCGGGGGGGTGGACCTGGCACGTGCCGATGACCATACGGTAATAGAAATACGGAAAAGCGAAATGGGATTTATAACGCAGTTCCTTCATATAATTCCAAGGGTGAGCGCCCTGGATGTTGTGGCGGAACCGCTTATAGGAGCCGGTGTGGAGAGGGAAAATGCGTTGAAAAAGGCGGCGGGACTGTTGTCCGAACTTGGCATACCTGAACGGCTGTTTGACGCTTATCCGTCGACTTTCAGCGGCGGCGAGAAGCAGAGGATTAATATAGCAAGGGCGGTTATAACAAAGCCCAGGCTGCTTTTTATGGACGAGCCAACGGCTTCGCTTGATGAAAAGTCAACCGCCACGGCGCTGGCGGTACTCAACGCGTTAAAGGCCGGTGGAACGACAATGATAGGCGCATTTCACGATATCAGGCTGATGAAACAGATTGCGGATGTTATTTACGACCTTGATGAAATGGAGGCATAAAATGAAGAAAAAAATGTTGGTAAAAAATGCAAGGGTTGTAACCCCGGCGGGAATAATTGAAAACGGGCGCGTGCTGGTTGAAAATGGAATAATAACCGGCGTGGGCGGCCTTCCCGGAATCGAGGCTGAAATGGAAATTGACGCGGAAAATTCTTATTTGATTCCGGGTTTTGTGGATTTGCACTGCGACTGCATTGAAAAGGAGATAGAACAGAGGCCCGGAAGTTATTTTCCGGCCAATATTTCAATCATAGAAACGGATAAAAAGGCCGTAAGTTCGGGAATAACCACCACGTTTTATTCGCTTTCTTTTGCCGGGGTGGAAATAGGCCTGAGATCCAACGCGAAGGCAAAAGAGATTGTAAGCGAAATAATAAGGCTGAAAAGCACCCTGATCGCGGATTCGAGGATACACGCGCGTTTTGAAATCACCGCGACCGAGGCGGTGCCTCTGCTGGAGGAGCTTATAAACAGCGGGTATGTCGATATGCTGTCGCTTATGGACCATACGCCCGGCCAGGGGCAGTTCAAGACGGAAAAAGACTATAAAAATTATTACGGGAAGACATATAAAAAGGATGAAAGCATGATGGAACAGACCATCAAAATAAAAAAGGAAAGAAAAGAAAACGAGGCGCCGGCAAATATTGAAAAGATAATAAAATTATGCGCCGGCGGGAATATTATTATGGCGTCGCATGACGACGACTCTGATGAAAAAATACGTTTTCTGGCCGAAAGAAAAATACCCATTTGCGAGTTTCCCGTTAACATGTCCACGGCAAAAAAAGCCAGGGAAGAGGGGCTTGACGTCATACTTGGCGCCCCGAACATAATAAAAGGAAGCTCCCATTCGAATAATTTAAGCGCCCTGGACGCCATAAAAGCGGGTTACGGCAACATAATATGCTCGGATTACATGGCGGCATCCATGATCTACGCGGTTTTTAAGATTGCCGGAGCCGGAATTCTCGCGCTTCACGAGGCGGTGAATATGACGAGCCTGAATCCGGCGAATGCCGCGGGCCTTGGAAAAACAAAAGGCTCCATAGAAAAAGGCAAGGACGCCGACATGATGCTTGTCGACGGAAGCTTTGAGGTACCGGTCATTGAAAGCGTATTTGTGGCCGGTAAAGAGGCGTATCGCAGGATGGCCGCCGCAAAGTCAATGAAGGCGGAGAGGCCGGTGCACGAAAACGCCGGATATTATTATTGATATGGGAATATTGTTGAAAAACCCACTGCTGGTTTTATCCCTGGTATATGGCATTTTTATTGGATTTGTCGCCCCGTATAATAAAGACGGCCTCTTGCGAGGCCATCAGATGTGCGGCGCAAGGCCAATAAAAATGCCATATACCAGGGATCATGCGACATTGGCGGGGTTTTTCGACAGTGGCATGGGGGAAAAGTGAACAGGCTGGGCTTCAGGCTGGACGACCAGAAAATTGACGGCAGAGTGTCAGTGCTCAGGGAAGAACTTGAATCGTTAAAGGATTACGGTCTCTCGTGTGTTGAACTTCCGGTGCACGGGCTGGATGTGATAAAAAACTGCGAGATAGACGGCAGGGCGCTGAAAGCCGTAGCGGGAACGCTGGGGGAATTCGGCTATGATTATACCGTACATTGCGCCGACAGCATGGACCTTATGGATGAGGACAACGGGCCGGATCATTTAAAACTGTTCATTTCTTCCCTGGACTTTTGCAGGCATATAAACGCGAAGGTGTTCGTGTGCCATCCCGGAAGATTTTTCGCCGGAGAAGGGCCCCCTGCGGGCAAAAATGCGCCGGACGCGCGAATGCGGCGCGGGTTGATGGAAATGGAAAAAGGGTATATTAAAAATGCGGCGTTAAAATATCCGGAAATAAAAATATGCATGGAAAATGCCAGGCCCTACAGCGGCGTGACGCGTTACTGTTATGCCGAGGAAACGGATGTGCTGGCGCGCCAGGTAAGCGAAATAGGCTGCAATAATGTGGGGATAAATCTTGATACCGGCCATTTGAACCTCTCGGCAGGGCACTATAATTTTGACCAGATCAGGGCGGTGGAAAATATGAAGGACCATATTTTCCACATGCATCTTCACGATAATTTCGGGAAAACATGCCGTTACAGTGAAAAAAAACAGACACACCTTGTTCCGCTGGGCAGGGGGGACTGCCATATGCCGCCGGGTATGGGCAATGCGCCGGTAAAAGAGATTCTGGATATGCTGAAAAAAAGCTATAAAGGGTATTTTGTTTTTGAATACAGGAGCCGTTACAGGGAGTTTTTGCGCGGTTCAGTTAATGAGTTCAGTTCATACTTCAATAATTCCGGTTTGGAATAGCGTGTATGCGGCTTTAATTGCCGTAAAAAGCCGGTTAATTGTTATATGCTCAACACCAGGCGCAGGTATCTTTTGAAAAAATCCATTTTTTTTTGCTTATAATCAATCACATCCATCTGCGCCGATTCGGGGTCATCCACGGTAAAAATGGTATCCTCGTCGTAAAGGCTTAAGGGGTAATCATTTATAAACATGGGCCGCCTCCGGTTTTTATTTTTCATTTCAAGCATAGCAGACACGGCTGAATTTTTGGTTAATATTGCTGGGCAGAAGTGTTAATTTTTACCGACGGGCTCCGGAGCGGCTTAATTGATAATTAATGCCGTATTACCATCAAATTTAATATTTTTGTTTAATATTAACGTTAAACGGGATACGGTTTTTGGAACGGAAACAAAATTATAACGGTTATTTTTTTATAAAAAAGGCTGATGGGGAAGATGAAGGACAACTTAAACGACAATCTTATAAGGACCTACAGGGAGAGGCTTGAAATAGCCGAAATCTATGAAAAGAAAATGCACGCCATCATAGACGCCGGAAAAACCATAAATTTTAACGATAATATTAATGAGATTATGGATTCCATGCTGGAACTTGCGGCAAAAATAACAAACTCCGGATTTGCATCGGCGGCCCTGATGGGGAAAAGCGGGCGGATATTATTCGGATATTCCATCCCCGGAGAAAAACCGGGCGCTTTGCCTGCCGACACTGATTTTATAAGGGAAAAAGGAATCGGCGGAATTCTCATGAGGACAAAAATACCATACATTTGCAATGTTCCGGCAGTTGATAAAAATTTGGATGAAGATAAAAGAATACGCTATGGCATACGGAATTTTGTTTCGGTGCCGATACTTGCAAAGGGAAATAATTTCACGGGATTATTTGAAGTATATAATAAAGCCGGGATTGAAATCTACGGCGATAATGATATTGACCTGCTGACGGCGCTGGGAACATTTGCGGCCATAGCCCTGGAAAGGCACAGGATGTCCTCTGAATTTGAAAAATTCGGCGAAGAAGCCGGGAAGGTAATGGAAGACGTGCTTAATACGGAACTACTGCTTAAGGATAACTGTAAAAAACTGACGGAAACGCGCACGGAACTGGTGGAACTTAACGGCAGGATAAAAAAAGCGGCCGTGCTGGCCGAATTAATTGGCAATTCCGATAATTGCGGCGGGGAAATCGGTGAAAATGTCAGGGAACTGAAAAAAATATTAAGCGGCCGGGATTAAAAATTCCGGCATGGCATGGCCGTTTGATTTTTTAACAATTAACACAATCTTAACAATTGCATAACCTGTCATTAATACGGGTAAAATATAATCTGAAAAAGAAAATTATGGAGAAAACAATGGCCAAACATGCGGGAATGAGGAAAAATTTTATAGAGCGGATATTGCCGGCTGTGGCTTCCGTGTCGCTGCTTTTTCTGCTTGGTATCTCCCTTACACTTATATTCACCTCGCTTCCGGTTTTCCAGACTGTATCGTTAAAGGACTTTCTCTTCGGCACTGTCTGGAGGCCTACTTCCTCGCCGCCGGAGCTTGGCATCTGGTCGCTTATTGTGGCGTCATTTCTGGTTACGGTCGGCGCGATTGCTTTTGCCCTGCCGCTCGGCTTTGGAAGCGCCGTTTACATAGCCGAAATAGCCAGCCCGACAATGAAGGAAATTTTAAAGCCGATAATGGAAATACTTGCCGGCATACCATCCGTGGTATTCGGATTTTTCGGCATTGTTTTTGTGGCTCCGATAGTGCAGAAAATTTTTCACCTGAATACCGGGTTGTGCGGTTTCACGGCGGCTTTGATACTCGGCATCATGGCCATACCCACAATTTCCAGCATTTCCGAGGACGCGGTTTCGGCAATTTCAAGGGAAATGAGAAACGCCTCCTATGCGCTCGGCGCGAATAAATGGGAAACAATAATAAAAACTGTCATACCGGCGGCAAAGTCCGGTATATTCACGGCAATAATACTTGGCGTGTCGCGCGCAATGGGTGAGACAATGACGGTTTTGATGGTCGCCGGAGGGGCGATAAAGGTGCCCACATCAATATTTGACCCGATGCGGCCGTTGACAGCTACAATCGCCGGGGAAATGGGAGAGGCCGTGGGAGGCAGCGCCCATTATTACGCGCTCTTCGCAATGGGGCTGGTGCTGTTTATAATAAACATAGGCTTTAATATCCTGGCGGAATACCTTCAGAAAGGTAAAAGAAATGTTTGATAAAATGGCCGGCGCCTTAAAATCAAGGGAATCAAGGCTCATTAATCAGGAGATAGGGTTTACCCTGCTGAAATTATGCATTCTTATAGTCGTGCTGTCGCTCGGCGTGCTTGTAGTTTTTATAATTGTCAAGGGAGCGGGCGTTGTCAATCTTCAGTTCCTGACACAGTCGCCGCGCGACGGAATGGTTCACGGCGGAATTTTTCCGGCTATTCTCGGGACGTTCCTGCTTTCTGCCGGCTCTCTTTTGTTCGCATTGCCAACCGGTGTGTTGACCGCGGTATGGCTCACGGAATACGCAACAAATAAACAATTTGTACGGATTGTCAGGGTAGGGATAAACAGCCTCGCCGGGGTGCCGTCTATAGTATTCGGCCTGTTCGGACTGGCATTTTTTGTAAAATTCATGGGGTTCGGAGTTTCACTTATATCGGGCTGTTTTGTGCTTGGTATTTTGATTCTTCCGACTATAATAGGAGCCTCGGAAGAGGCGCTTTTAACAGTTCCAAAGGCATTCAAGGAAGCATCCCTTGCCCTGGGCGCGACAAGGTGGGAGACAATGTCAAAGGTAATACTGCCGAATTCAATATCCGGGATTTTAACAGGAATAATTTTAAGCGTGGGCCGCGCTTCGGGAGAGACGGCGCCGATATTAATGACAGCCGCGACATTTTATACCGCCAGGCTGCCCAATTCCCCTTTTTCAAAGGTAATGGCGCTGCCTTACCATATTTACGCCCTAATGACCGAAGGCTCCGCCCCCGGCGAACTGGAAATAGCCTACGGGACGGCGCTCGTGCTTTTGATGCTGGTGCTGGCCATAAACAGCGTGGCGATATTTATCAGGATAAAGGCGCGGAGGGCAAGAAAATGGTGACGGATTTATTTTTAAATTGGTACTATCGGAAAACCTGTTGCGTGTTTTATCCGTGGTATATGGCATTTTTCTTGGATTTGTCGCCCGGTATTATATAGACGGCCTCTTTCGAGGCCATCAGATGAGCGGCGCAAGGCCAATAAAAATGTCATATACCCCGGATCGGCAATGTTTGCATGGTTATCC
>PLPI01000009.1 GCA_003159495.1 candidate division FCPU426 bacterium
GCAATAAAACTTGCAACTTGCCTAGAAATATCACTTGAGTTTTTTGCTTTTAATAAAAATAAAATATAATGTATCATTCTGTAAGGAAACGGTACTGGTCCAGCATTAAATTGTGCCTCGTTTTTGCTATATAATTTTATAAATTCTTTAGGATTTTCAAAATATAACTTGGCCAAATAATAAACCAATAGCTGTTGCTCTTTATTCATGGTGGACCATAATTTATTATCCATGCTGGTATATTTACCTTTTGATTCTTTCAGAGAAGTCCATGATTGTACAAATGGAGGTATTAAGTAAATAAAAGTATCCAAACCTTTTTGGGGGGCCTCAGTGGCTAAATATGATTCGCCACAAAACAAACCGTTAGTTTCAAAATCTAACTTGTTTTGTGTAAATTCATCAAAATTCATATTAAACATACTATTGTAATATGGACTGTTTTTAATAAAATCAATAGCCTTTATTTTTAATGCTTGTTTACTTTCTTTGGCATTTAAAGATGAAATTATGAATGTTGCTAGTATCAAACAAAACATAATTTTTTTCATAAAGCCCCCTTTAATCTCAGATTATTTGTGAAAATAATATCAAAAAAATTATTTTTTTCTTAGCCATTTATCATTAAATTTATCCCTAAAGGCGTCAATTACTTCTTCAAACCGGGTAAAACCCTCCGCTTTCATTTGTTTTGCAAATTTAGAACTGTTATCAGTGCCAACGATAGAATCCCAATAGTATTGCACCATTTTGTTAGCCTTTAATTTTTTCATACACATGATTGTCCAGTTGACACCTTGTTTTAATTGTACTGATGATACCTTTGAAGTCAAAATAGGATTGAAAACATTTTCTGATAAAAATTTTATTACTTCTTCTTCTTTGGTCATAAACCCTCCTTCAGTTTTTGTTTAATTGCCTTATGTGCATATAAATTTTCTATTTTGATGATACGACTATTAATTACTTGCTTGGGACTTGTTTTGTCCTGAAACTGATGTAACGATAAGACTCGCCACAATTAATCCAGCAACAACTATCCACCACAAATTGTTTTCACTTCCATTTACCCCTTTTCTGTAAAAGCCACTTAATATAATTTAAGCATACTCTTTGTAGACCTTAATATCAATAATAAGTTTTCATCAGGCCATATCACTGTATATACCTATAAAATACCCCTTGCACGATCCTAAAAGTCGTTTGTAGGGCATTGTAGCAGCAGGAATTTATCTGTACCCGGTCAAGTCTGGGCATTAACCAGACGAGAGGTATCGTTTTTCAACCGGCGCGCGGAAATGCGGGCAGAGTTTTATTGACCGCGTGGAAGTGCGCCGGTGTTTCAATATTGCGGCCGCTTGCCGGTTTCATGGCATAGTGGCCGCCGCTTCGCAATTCATCACAAAAGGCGGGCCGTGGAAAATTTCGCCCGCCCTTTGTGATTTTCTTTTACAGGCTTTTTGCGTCTGCTTGTTCCTCTATGCCCGCAAATTTTTTCGCGCGCATAATTGATATGCTGTTATGATATGCCTGCCAACAACCAAGCGAAGGCGTCCACCGGAAACCGGAGCCTTTAAGTTCCTTGATTACTTCCGGCGCCGGTTTCCCTGGGTAAAACACTCTGACCCTGTTTTCTGCCGGTGCTTCAACGTATTTTATCCCTGCTTCTGTTTTAATTTCTTTTGCTTCTTGCCCCTTTTTATACTCAACGGTTTTCACCCTGCTTTTTGCCGCGTGTATTTTTGTTGATAGGTTTGACAGCGCATAAGATTCAACACCAAAATCTGGCGTCAAATAAAATCTGTCTTCCCCTTTTGTGTCAATTTTAAGCCGGATAATTTCAGCGGCGCGGGCCTTTGTGTCTGTATTCTTGCGGCAAAACGCGGCAAGCGTTTTTAATGCCGCATGTCTTGAAATTAACGCTTGCGCCTTATCGTCCAGTCGTTCAATGGCGTTACCGTCCTCAATCCTCACGGGCGCAAGGTCAGGCCGCAAAATCCTTTTGATTGCGGCAAAGGCACGCTTTTTATAATCCTCCATGGCTTCGCTTTTATTATGCGTCCAGTTCGCGCGCTTGCGCATGCGTTCGGTCGGGAATTTGGACGGGCCGGCAATCATAGACGAAACCTCGCGGGACATTGCGGAATAATATCCGTGCATTAAAGATACATATTTTCCGTGAAAACGTTCAAATTCCGCAGGCAGGGCGTCAAGCATCCCGCCTTTTTCGGCTTCCTCTTTTAAATCCTGATACAAGGACGCCATATAAGGCGGCCATTCCCTCAGCCTGTCAGTTGCGCGGCGTTCGGGGTCAAAACTTATGCCACTGAAAGCGTGTTCTATTTCTTTCCGCGTTAAATCGTCCTTATAAGTTTCTTCCAGTTCCCATTTAGATTTTTCCATTTTTTAACCCCCTCGATACTTTATCAAAGTATTGTGTATTTTCAAAATTTTCTTGTTTTAAAAACGTCCGGCGGTCGTCTGGGTCAAGTGGCTTTGCTGTAAATGTTTTCCCATCCTTATTTCTCCACAAAAATTTTCCAAATTCCCACCAATTTTTTTCGCCTTGGCTGTAATGGTCAATAATAATCCGGTCGCCTCGCCTTAATTCTTCAAGCCGTGTTTTTGAAATATAGGTTGAAGTCTGTTTTAATGTGGTTTCCATTATACACCCCCTTTCTTTTTTAATACAGGCAAGACGGCCGCAATTGCCTGTAATCCCCATGCAAAAATAACAAGTTCTTTTATTGTTCCGCTGTTTACTGCGTGAACATTACTTTTTGAAACCCTTGGGCTTATGGTTATTGTTTCCTTTATTGCTTTGTAGCCGATTTCATAGCGGATGTTATAATTTTTGTACCTGAAAAGCTCGTTAACGCTGTTTACTGTAAGTTGAAGATTGTCCTTTGTAAATTTTTTCATGGTGTTTGCTCCTTATATTTTTGTTATTGCAATTATTCTTGATGTGTAAACATCAAAGCAAAAATTACAGGTGGAAAAAACGGTTGTCATTTCTGGGTCGTCTTTTGATTGCTTTAGTTCTTTGCTTTCCACCTTGTAAATTTCGCCGTCGCGTTCCAGTTCCACATTGAATTTAAGCTTTTTCATCTGTTCGCCTCCTCCGGCTCTATGGCATAAGCCCATTTGACGGCGATACCGTCCGCGCCCTCGTCTACATAATCCGGATTGGCATAAAATGTCTTTCCCTCGTCCTGCTTGCGCGTATAAAAACCTAATAACGCCTGTTCTGATAGTTCCTCCATGTCCTTTAAAAGCCTTTTACTGATGTCCTCAATGCCTGAAAATTCCCCGTAATGGTAAGCCGCTGTTTTCATGCCTTAAAACCCCCTTTCGGATTCTTCCGATATTCTTTTAAAACTCTGTTTGTACTGTTCAATTAATCCGTCCTCGTAAAAGCTGAAATATCCTTTTGAACCCTCTCCAATGATGACGTGGTCAAGAAAAGAAATGTCAATTGGAGCCATGGAAAAAACAAGTTTTTTTGTCATTATCTTGTCGGCTTCGCTTGGCGTTGGGTCGCCTGACGGGTGGTTGTGAACCAAAATAATCGACAGCGCGCCTTTGGTGATAGCCTGTAATATTATTTCCCTTGGATATACAAGGCTGTGCGTCAATGTGCCGTCGCATACCTTAACGGCGCTGATTATCTTGCTTTTTGCGTTCAAAAATAAAAGATAAACGCTTTCTTTCTTTGCGTCGCCGCAAGCCATGTGAAAGTAATTAATAATATCCCTCTGGCTGTTTGCGCTGTATTTCTCGCCTATAAACTTATTAAGCAAATAAGCTTCTGAAAAACCCTTTAAAGCTGTAAAAAATCCCGCCTCCTGCTCGGATAACGTCGGCAGGGCTAAAACTTCGGACAACCGCCTATAATCATAAGCCGCTATTTTCTCGGCTAATGACTTCTTCAAATACGGTGCAAAAACCCCAAACGTAAAACCCGACTTCTCAACGACTGCTTTCTTCTCAACCATTTCAAAACCTCCAGTATTTGTTTGTTGCCGCGCCAATAACCTCGCCCAACCCTGATACTTGCTAGCAGGGTTGGGCGAGGTTATGCCCTTTAAGCAGGCGGGTTAAAAAATTAGAATACTGGTGAGGGTAAATATAAAAACATGGAGCTGTATTGCTGGCATGATCCCTTCCAGGGGAAGGGGCATGCCAAGCGGAATGTTTTTTATTTAACCTACTGCTAATAAAAATCGAGCGCAAAAGGGATAATAGGATATTAAGTGCCGTAAAATTCCGGCCGGGGCCGAGAATTTTACGAGCACGCCGCAACCTTCGCTTTTGCGGATTTTTATTGTTGTGGAATTTTTTAACCCGCCTGTGCCTGAAACTTTGTTACATTACCAGGTAAAGGGATTCCAAAGGGTTTATAAACCCTTTGGCCGGGGGCTGGAGCACATTAATTTATTATAATAGGCGACGTCCATTGAGTTTTTACAATGGATGAAAGGGGGCAGGCCGCCCCCTTTTGCTCTGTACTGCTGGCATGGTAAAAGGTATAATTATTATAGTTGGAGCGTACACAGTGAGCGGTAAAAAGCCCCTTGGAGAAATTCAAGGGGCTTTTTCATTTGTGCTTGAAAGGCTGTAAAATTATGCTATTATATAAGCATAGGTGCCAGCTCCACACGAAACAAAAAAGCCCCGACGAGAAATCGCCGGGGCTTTTGCTTTTAATGCAGTTAAAGCGGCCGCGGATCCTCGCGGACGCCGGGCGGGTGGGATTATCATAACGTTTATGTTTCTGCCTATCATAGCGCGCTTCACCTTGACAGCCCCGTAAAATAAAAAGACAAAGAGCCGGAGAGCCGTGCGGGAATCGAACCCGCTATCGATAGGTGCCAGCCTATCTATCGCTCCACGCGAAACGGCTCTTTGTGAATACTTTAAGACGGGGCTGTCACCCCCTGGGGCAAAGCGCAGCGGAGCAGGTGAACCTTAATGTATCAAGCAGAAACATAAACATACCTTAGAGGGCATTGACTGGCTGTATAGCGGTTGCCCCTGATTTTCCAACCGCTCTTGATCTATGCGGCGTGTTCTGTTACGCCGCATGCCTCAACAGTGGGAATATAGGGACCCACTGTGTCATGCCTGGCTGTATAGCGGTTGCCCCTGATTCTCCAACCGCTCTTGCTTTATCATGTTCTTGCTTTATAGCCCTTGCGTTAGTGACCGGGGCCGCAAAAGCGGGCAGGACCCGCCGGCCTGGACAACCTCAACCTATGAACTATAATAAAGTCCGTCCATGTAGCAAAGTGGAATGGATAAATGGCGGGGCTTGCGCCGAAGGCCCCCAGAACGGCACTACGCGGATCCTTGCGGAGGGCAACGCCCAAAAACATTAATGTTTGGAGCCTCTTATAAGGGAATTCGCCGGGACATAACTAAAATTAACAGCACAAAAAAGATTAAATGAAGCAATAGGTATGCACTTGGCATTATTGTTGCAGTTAAAGATAACCGACTTTTTGTTTTGAAAAATGAAATTAGACCTATTGTAAACGCAATCAATGACAACGGAATAGTGAGCATTAATATAAGCGTACCTCCTAATCCCATCCCTCCGGCTTCGCTGGCAGACAACTCTGAACTCAATGAGATCAAATTATAAAGAACATAACCATTATAAGCAACGGAACAAATCCAACAGAACGAAGATATAAAAACACTAATCCAACCTAACACGTTTGGTTTGGTATCTTTATTAATTTTCTTCCCTTTTATCTGTTTTTTCATAGCACTATTATATCACTGCAAAAGGCAAAAGCAAGGCAAGCATTCCGTCCGAAGTCTTATGACTCAGGAATAGCTACTGGAGCACTATAAAATACTTGCGACGTCACCGAAACGACAAAGTGTAGGGGAAGTGAAAGGTGCAACGCCCGAATACACAGACGTCTAAAATATCATCTATTTAAAACACACTTAAAAAAATTGACTGCAAAAATCAACGGCAAAAATAACAATTACAAAAAAATATGTCTGAAAAGTATAATAATTTTGGAAGTTCATATAAAAACCAAATTGGAAAATCATTTCCCAAAACACTTATAAGCTTTATTTTGTATTGTTTTTTGAAGTTTTATACAGTTCTATCGCTTTGTTATTCTTGTTTTTGCCCTTGTCTTTGTTCTGTTCTTCCTCTCTTCTCTTCCTACACTCTGACTTCCACCAAACCCTTTGTACCTCACCGCCAAAGGAAAAGTAAAGACCCAAACTCTCCCAACATACTGCTTTTGGGAGAGTTTGGGTCTTTACGCATGACGACGCGGAAGGTATGATTCTAAAAGGGTTTGGTGGAAGTCAGAGTGTATCCGTGGTGTTACATTGGGAAATCATTTCCCAATGTCGTTTTTGGCCTTGTTTTACAGGCCTTTATAATAAACGCGAAGCGTTTTTAACTTCAAACCCTAGCCTTCAGCTGCTGTTTCAAGTCCTTTTTGCGGGTCATATGACATTACATGCCAGTGCTTTAAACTTGAGTCTTTGAATATCTCTGAATACCAGACCATGCGTGGTTTTGGTACGATATATATGATGTCATGTTTTTTTAGTTCATCGAATGCATGATAGTCGGACAGATAGTCTTTAATTATAGCTTTCGTTTTTCTCGTTAGTTGGTATTCAACCAGGTATTTTCTACCGTCTTTGTCTTCAAACGTAAAATCTGGCGTCTTAAACTTCTTTTTTTTCTTGTGGTTTTCCCTGCGCAATTCATAATCCGTTCTATAACTCTTAAATCCATCAAAATTTTTGATAAAATATATCAATATATCAGTTACCATGAGGTCGTGCTGCATGGCCTGCTGGTGTATTATGTATCTGACAACTTCATATCCGGCTTTTTTAAGGTATTGAATCCCTGAATAAGTTAAAAAATAGACTTTTTCCGGATGCGCGCCCGGGTGTGCGTTAATTTCAGGCATAAGCCGCTGCATATGGCCCAGATAGCCCTTTTTTTCAAGTGCCAATAGATACCGGCGCGTGTGTACGTTTGTTTTAAAGTACATTTTTTCTATATGTCGAATCAGGACCGCCTTAACGCGCCATATAAAATATAATACTTCATTCATTCTCTTAATCTGCTGGTTTTTAGTCATGAATTACTCCGGCTTTTTGTCGTCATTTTTCTTTGAATCTTTTAGTTGATCAGGAAAATCCTCTTTCAAAGCCTCTTTTAAATCTTTTGGAGCGGTTTTTGTTATATCCATAGTGGAAAATTTCTTTTTCATTGAAACAGGTTGTTCTTCTGCGGCAATTTCGCCGGCTGGTTCTGCAATCTTAGTCTTTACAACGTGCCGTATGTGAAGCTTATGTGTTTTAATCTTATTGAAATCAAAAGGCGTAAAATTTACCCTTTTTATAATCTTCCCGCCTTGCTTTGTTTCTAGTTTAATATATCCCTCTTTGAGTTTTAAATATTTTAATTCGTCAGGATGTACAACAAATTGATTTTCTTCTTTAAATGAAAATCCAGACTCTGATGTGCTTCCGTTCCTTATTGCAAAACTTGATTGTTTCTTTTCAATTACGTCTGTTCCCCAGCTTTTTGAAAAATACTCTGCCGTGATTGGATCCTCAATATTCAAAACCACCTTGTTACGCGCGTTGGTGAGAATTATATTTTTAATATTCATGCCGTATCCTTCAAGGTCTCCAAGAGCCTGGTGCCCAAATATCAGGCCCACCTTTGCTTCACGCGCCTTGTTTATAAGCTCCGGAAAATCCGGATATAGAATATTGTAAAACTCATCCAAATATATGAAAAAAGGTTTTTCCGACTTTTTTTCATATCGTTTTGAAATCTCGGCCTGTAAGTGCATCATCATGAGTATTGATAGCGGCTTATAATCCTGTGAATAAACGCCGCTGTTTGCCTGAAAAAGAAGTATTCGATTGTTGACGATAATATCGGCAACATCGATGTCCGGATTTCGGGTATTAATCTGCGCCGTCCATGGAGGCATTACAAACCGGCCGAGTCTGTTGACAAGTCCGGTTAAAATTTTGTTCAGGTCAGGGTCCTTTATTTTTTCCAACAAATACTTTGCGTTGGCATCGTTGCCCATTTTGGGGCATATTGATTTAAAATAAAGGGCCGGTTTAAGTGTCGCCTGATAAACGTCGTTAAAAGTAATTGTTCCGTATTGCTTTTGCAAAACTGCTATTGCCGCCCGCAAAAATAGTTTTTGTGAATCTTCATAGAAAGGCTCGCCGCCCTTTTTTTCAAAATAAAGAGCCGAGGCCGCGCGGTTGAATATTTCTCCGGCGTCATCGCCGGCGAGAGGATTGTAACTATGGGATGTCGGATCGCCTAGGCTGAATCTGTAGTAATCCATATCACGGTTTGCATTATTCGCCGTAACCGCCGTTTCAATGTTGTCACGCATGTTTGATTTTATATCAAAAATAAACACGCCTGCGCCATTTTTAATATCCTGATATATCCAGGGGAAAAAAACAAGCCATGTCTTGCCTGAACCAGTTGATCCTATAATCTGCGTGTGTGTAAACCGGTCATCGGTTTTAAATACCAAATCCGGCGTAATGTATATTGGATAATCGCCCAGATTGCTTTCATCCGTTGTTTTCTTTTTGCGGTCTGTTACGTTCTTTTTTTTGACACCCGGAGCGTTTGCAATAAAAAAATAATAACCTGCACAAAATATCAAAAGAATTGTCCAATCAGGTATTACCGACAAAAAAGTTATTGCCGGCAAATACCTGATTGCATCTTTGATAAACCAGAATAGCGGCAATAATAATATTGCCGCCAATATGTGCGAAGCTTTTTTGTAATGAAAAAATTGTGCGATTACGTAGCACAGCAGAGCAAAATCAATAACACCCGCTAATATTGAAATTACGGGTGTTTCCGACAGGTGCAAATGAAGTAAAAAATAATCGCACAGATAGTAAACAATGCTTACACATAGTACAATTATGTCCTGGATCATTTAGCTTCCTCTGCCTTTTCAATCTCAATAATGATCTTTTTAAGTTCTTTTAATATCGCTTCTTTGTTTTTTATTGTTCCCACCAAATTTATTTTTATAGTTCCTTTTTCTTTGTCAATGAGCACCGGCGGTTTTTCAGTCGATTTTTTTACAGTGCTCTTTGTTTCTTCCTTTGAATCCCTGCTTTCAATCTTGTTTACCGCCCTGTTTAAATCGTCAATAGGAAGTTTAATGAGCCGTGTGGCCTCAAAGAAATTAATTTTGCCATCCTTAACAAGGTTCGTAAGTTTTTCATGTTCGCCTATTTGTTTGTAAAGATTTATGGTGCGGTAATGTTTGTCCAGACGTTCTGCAATGTCTTTGGATGACAGGCCGCGCGTTTCAAGTTTTTTGATATAGCAGAGCATATCAAAAAATGAAAGCTGAGTACGGATAAGGTTTTCAATTTCGCTTACCACATACGCTTCTTCGTCTTTTATATCGTTGAATATCGCCTTAATCGTCTTTATGTTGAGCTCTTTGCAGGCCCGCAGACGGTTAAATCCCGCGATAACCTGGTATTTACCCTCAACCATCGGCGCGCGGCGTACAAATATGGGTACTTTAAGGCCGTGCTTTTGAATTGATGATTTTAATGATTCAAAATCCTCCTTGCTTATTGATTCGGTGCGGATCTGAAAGGTGGTGTCGTCTAGTATATCTTTGACCGGTATTTCTACTATCTGGCCGGCGGCTTTAAGGTCCTCTGTAATCTCAATCTTTTTCTTAACATCCGGATGTTTATCCAGGCCACTTTCAATCTGTTTGTTTATTTTGTTTTTCATGGCTTCTCTCATATTCATTTTTCATCCTCCAGTTTTTTTATTATTTCTTTTTTAATGTCCTGCATGGCAACTACAGCTTCTTCTTTTTCAGGGAACAACAGATCGACCGGCAAACCGAATGTCGCGGCTTGCATTAATTTTACAGTCGCTTTCACTCCATTCTCAAACATCATGTTTGAATCAAGGCTTTTTTCAAGGTCTGCAACATACATACTGCTTACAGAAGTGTCTGTAAACATATTGGTGAGAATTCCCAATATGTTTATATTGTGTTTCAATTCAGTGCGGACCGTAGCGGCTATCTTTAAGAGGTTTGTAATACCTGTAAACTCAGAACGCCCGGGTTTGAATGGAATAATGATATGATTGGACAGGCACAGGGCGTTCCAGACAAATATTGAAAGCGATGGCGGATTGTCAATGAAAACAAAATCAAAATCCTTTATTGTTTCTTTAAGGTTGCGGGCAAGTACTGTTTCGCCGGCGGGCTTATCCTTTAATATGGTTTCAACGTCCAGCAGCGCCATGCCTCCGGTTATAATCGATAAATCCTTCTTCGTCCGTTTGCGCAGTTCAAGGCTTTCAAGCAATGCGTTGAAATTGATTTTTCTGATATTTATCTCTTTACCCAGGTAAGCGTTCTTTATTTCGGCGTCCTGCTCCTGGCTTAAAAGTTCCGAGCAGTTGCCCTGCGGGTCATTGTCAATAATTAGCACTTTGTAATCGTCGGCAAATGCGCTTGCAAGATTTATAGATAGCGTCGATTTTCCGACCCCGCCCTTGTTGTTAAAAAAACTTATAACAACAGGCCTCTTAACTTTTTTGTTCATTTATTTTTTCTCCTTATCGGATTTTCTATACTTTAAAAAATAGTCTTCAAGAATGATCCGGACTAGTTGGGGAATTTTTCTTCGTTCTTCAAGCGCTTTTTTTTCGATGGCAAGATAGGTTTCTTCATTCACACTGGCCCAGACACGGCCTGTGGATTTTTTCTTTTTTAGTTCCGGCATGTTGCCCCCTTTCTTTTTGTAATTTACACGTTTTTCACTTATCGCACGTTTTGCACATTTTACACAAATACAGATTTTCTGTCAATGCTCTTTTTTATATATTATAATGTTTTGTGCGGCGCGGTTCCTTAAACCCTGATTCTTTGATAAAAATGTGTATAAAAACGCTTTAAAGGCTTAAAAGCCGGCTTGAGGGTCAATTACCCCTGATTTAACTCAAAATAATGCACTGTGGAGGCACTCAGGCCGTAAATTGACCCCTTTTAAACTGTTATTGAAGGTGTTTTTTCCGGTTCTTATAAACATCAAATTGAAAATTTCGTAACGACTTATATCGTTTGATTTTAAAATGCTATAAATCATTAATACTTAATCGTAAGACTTAAGGCTTATTAATGGCTTATTTTTATTAGTAAAAAAACGAAAACCGTGGGCAACTTATCAAATACCGTGAGCAACTTATCAAAATCTTTTTCCTTTAAATCCTTTATTTTTAACCAGGGCCGTGGGCAACTTATCAAATACCGTGGGCAACTCATCAAAATCTTTTTTCCTATTTAATATCATATTTTATTGCTATGTGTGGGCAAACTATCAAAATCTAATATTCATGAATACGCCTTATTTCAATAGGGGCGTGGGCAACTTATCAAAATCTAAAATCCTTTAATATTTGCCTTATTTTATTATGGTGTGGGCAACTTATCAAATTCTTTAATCCTTAAAAAATCCCTTATTTTATTAAGAGCGTGGGCAACTTATCAAAATCTTTCCGGCTTAAGCCTTTGTGGTGGTATTTTTTCCAGAGCCCAATATGTTGTGGAACAGGGTAGGGGGCGTGGGCAACTTATCAAAATCTAAAATCCTTTAATATCTTAATGATAATTATAGAAAATGCTTGAAAGTACTGGAAGGAAAGGGGATTTGGGGCAGGGGACTGAACGCGAAAATACGGATAGGGGACTAAAATGCAAGGCAAATAAAGCAAAAGGGGGATTGGTGAATGTAATATAACGGGGTTTGGATCCGTGCGGAAGGGGATGAAGTGCACGCAGGATAACGGTATCGGAAAAGGCTAAGGCAGGGAACAGTAAATGGATAGGGAAGGGGAATTGTAAAGCAGAGAAAAAGGAATTGCCTTGGAAAGAGGCAGGGCGTATAATTGGGGCATGGAATAAAAAAGGGGAATTTTTAATTTGGTGTGATATAAAAATTTTTAAATAACTCGAAAAGGATAAAAGCAAATTTGAAAATAAAAGTACAACATTCCGGCTTTATGGAAAAGTTTCAATCAATTAATTCCGGCTGGTTAGCCTCTATTTCACTGATGTCAGGCATTGTTGGGCAAGTATATCTATATTTGATAAAGAATGTTCCTGTTGGACTGTTTTTTTTCATTGTCGCCGCCGTTTGCCTGATAATTGGCTTAAAAAAATCCGGCAAAGAAACCGAGGACAGTAAAAATATATTTAGTGTTAGTTTTAACCCGTCTTTAAAGACAGAAATTATCCTATTATTTTTTGTGCTGATAATCGCGGCATTTATGCGCCTTTTTATGATTGATTCAATACCTTCAGGATGTTTCTCTGATGAAGCCCTGAATGGACTGACAGCCCTTGATATACTTAATGGAAGATCATTGCCGGTATATATCGGGCCACAGGCCCCTAATAACGCCGCTGTTTTTATGTATTATATAGCGGTCATATTCAAATTATTTGGCATTGGCGCAACCCAGTTAAGGCTTACACCGGCGTTTCTTGGCATTCTCGCAGTGCCTGCATTTTATTTCCTTATCCGCTATATCGGTGGAGCGGGACCGGCTTTGACAGGCTCTTTTATATTGGCTTTAATGCGCTGGCATATTATTTTCAGCAGGATAGCATTTCACGCTGCTTTTGCGGTCGTTGCGGTGATATTCGTGCTATATTTTGCATTAAGGTCTTTTTATTCAAAAAAAACGTATGATTTTATTTTTCTCGGTATTACGTTCTCTTTTTCTTTCTATACATATCAAAGTGCAAGACTTTGTTTTTTTGTATTAATTATTTTTATGATATATGTATTTTTTTATGAAAGGAATTTTTACAGAAAAAATTTGCGGAAGATTGCTCTTGCAGTCGCTGTCGCCGTTGTAGTGTTTGTACCCATGGGCATATATATTGCAAATCATTTTAACGCATTTTTTAGCCGTCAGGCAGAAGTTTCCATAGTCAACAAGAATAATTATAACTTTAAGGACTCAATACAGGAGCAAACTTGGCGGTCACAAAAAACATGGTACAATATGCTTTTTTACAACATTCAAGCTGGGATGCTGATGTTTAATTATAAAGGGGACGCCAACGAGCGACATAACCTGCCAGGACAGCCCGAACTTGACTTTTTTACGGGCATATTTGCTTTGATCGGTTTCTTGTATGCTCTAACCCGGCTTTCCAATCCCGTTTATTTTTTTTTTACAACGTCATTTATTATATTTATGTGCGCCGGTTTTTTTACAATTGAATCACCACAGAGTTTGAGGACGGTTGCCGCGATACCATGCGTTGCTTTTTTTGCACTTGTATTTATATTTAATTTTTTAAGTTGTTTTAAATCCGCAAAATCCGTTTCAATTGCGTTTGTGGTTATATTTATTATGCTGCTTCTTTCCGCATATAATAACTTTCTCGACTTTGGCAAATTATGC
>PLPI01000134.1 GCA_003159495.1 candidate division FCPU426 bacterium
GAGTTAATTACCTATAAATCAGCGGTATGGCCGGAAAATCCGGCCATACCGCAAAAAAATGAAAGGTGAAAAAAATGAACAAATTACTGGATGGGTTTCAGTTTATATTTCGCGGCGGTTTTATGATGCTGCCGCTGCTTGCTTCCTCATTAATTGCGCTTACCGTGATAGTTGAACGCTGGGTTGTTTTAAACATGCAGTACGTAACGCCGGATGATTTTATCCGTAATGTACTGGAAAATGTGAAAAAGGGTAAAGTAACAGAGGCCTGCGGTATATGCGGCAAAAAATCAATACCCGTGGCAGCGGTTTTAAATGAAGGCATAGCACATTTTGCCAGCCCCATAGAGGAGATGGAAATTGCCATGAAAAATGAAGGTGAAAGCTGGGTTCCGCTTCTTGAGAAAAGAATACATGTTCTGGACACCACCATTACAATTGCCCCGCTCATGGGGCTTCTCGGCACAATCATGGGAATGATGGGTTCGTTTAAGGTATTGACCAACAGCGGAATGAATGATCCCTATTCAATTACAGGAGGCATTGCGGAGGCCCTTATTGCCACGGCCACCGGCCTTGTAATAGCCCTTGTCTGTGTGATTGCGAACAATTATTTTAACACCCTCGTAAAAAACAATATATACGAAATGGAATCGGCCGCCTCGCGTTTACTTGAGGCAAGGATGGCGTCTGAAAGGCGGCACAAATAATGCAAATACGGCAGAGGCCCATTAAGAGGGTGCGAATAGAGATAATTCCGATGATCGACGTTATCTTCTTTTTGCTGGTTTTTTTCATGGTAACATCGCTGGCTATGACAAGGATAAACAGTATAAAGGTCGAACTGCCAAAAACATCCGGAGCCCCGGAAAATATCAGGCAAAACATAATACTTACCATAAAAAAGGACGGTTCAATGCTGGTAAATAAAACCCCTGTAACCGCAGATACGCTGGGAAGCCGGCTGGTTTATGAAATGCAGACCGATCCGCAGGGTGTTGTCATAGTCAATGCGGACGAAGGGGCCGAATACGGCATTGTAGTGGTTGCCATGCAAAAAGCAAAGGATGGCGGTGTGCGCAGGTTCGCCCTTGCTGCAGAGGTTGAAAAGGAAAAGAGGAAACAATGACATGAATGTAAATAATCAAAATATGAATAACGAAGGACAGCGGCTTTTTATGTCGGCAATAGCAGCCTTAATCGTTGAGTTTATTTTCTTTTTAGCCATAGGTTTCGGGCATATGCCGTTTTTTAATGACTCAAAAAACAATATTGATTCCTCAAAATTCGTTGATGTTCAGATGATCCGGCTTCCAGCCGAAGCGCATTTAAGCGGCGCAACCGCAGTTAAGGATGATGATGAAATTGTATTTAATCCAAAAAAGAAACAGCTTAAAAAGATCGTTAAAAACAAGCCAGCGCCTGCGGCGGAGGTACAAAATCAGGTAACAAAGTCAAGCGGGGCAGATTACGGGCCCACACACGGCCCAATTGCCCTGTATGCACCGGCTCCGGTTATTCCGGAATACCTGAGAAATCAGAACCTGAATGCGGGTGTGGTAATAGAATTTTTTATAACAGGGGGCGGGACGGCGACCCCAAAGCTCCTTGTTTCAAGCGGGAATGAAGAACTGGATGCAATCGCCGTTGATACGGTAAAGAAATGGCAGTTTAAGCCAGCTGAAAACAACAATATACCGATTGATACAAAGACAAGGCTTAGGATTTTATTTGAGGTTTATTAAACAAACTGCTGTTGGTTTGCGTTTTGTATAATATACATCATACTGAATAAATCCCTGCGCAATATATTTATATAACGTATAGAGAATAATAAAATTTAAAAAATGGTTTTGAATGCGTTTTTATCTGTACAATGTAATTTCCACCCTTCTATTTTCTTTACGGCCTTCTTCCGTGTCATTGTCAGCGACAGGATGGAGTTCACCGTAACCGGCGGTGGATATTTTGTCTCCGTTATATCCAAGAAGATTTATCATGAAAAATTTTATTGCTTCTGCGCGGTATTTTGAAAGCTCTGTGTTGTCGCTGTATTTAATCCCCAGGGGCTGAATATTGTCAGTGTATCCTTCCACTTTTACAAAAGAGCCCGGATAACTTTCCATCGCGTCCTTAATGGTCTTTAATACTGAATAAGCCGATATTTTTACATCCGCTTTGCCCAGGTCGAAAAGCGCGTCAGACGCAAATTCAAGCTTGATTTCCTTTGTAAGAGCCGTTATTGATACGGGTTTTGTCATGCCTTTGTTGCCGACCGAATCGGCGGTTATAAGGCTGTAATAATAAACAGCGTCTTCCGGCCGCGTACGGCCGTTCATACCGGCGCCGTCCCATACATATTCAGGCGGGGGAGAGCCCCTGCCTGATGTCCTGAAAAACAGCTTTTTGTCCGCCCCCCATATGGCCAGCTGCCAGCCGGAAACCATGTTTCTGTCCTGAGCCTGCATATTAAAAATTGCCGGCAGTATGACCGAATCCTGCTCTCCCGGGATTGATGCCAGCGGTCCGGCAGTGACAGTCATTGAGGGAGGAGTGGTGTCTATTTCAACGCTTACCATATTGGATTCAGACGGGCCATTTTCATATTCCGCCGTTAAGGAGGCAGTATATAACGCATCCGGAAGGGTCTTGCCGTCAATTTTTCCGTCCCATGTGATAATTTTTGAAGTTTTATCCCGAACAGGCAGTCTGGATATCAAATTTTTTCCGTCCCGGTCAAAAACATTCAGGGAGAGCGTTTTTATTTTTTCGCGGTTGTTCAATAACGGATAAAAATAAGCCAGATCAACTATTTTGTCCCCATTTGGTGAAAACACGGAAGGTTCAACACTGAGTTTTGCGGGAGGCGCGCCCCAGCCGTATAAAAGTGAAATTCTCTGGGTACTGCCGAGGTCTTTATAATTTATGAAGGCATAATCGGCCTCAAACCCCCGGTATTTTACGCCGGCTCCTAATGTCGGCTGGTTATAGGCGCCGGCTTCATAACCAAGCCGCAGGACAAACATGTCATAAAACCAGTATTCAACACCTGCAGAGTATATATTCTCATAATCAGGGGGGATTTCAGCCTGCGCGGCGGCAATGAATGTTCCGGCCCATAATTTTATACTGTCGGAGATTCCGGCGTTTAAGATAAGGGGCGAGTCAAAACTTTTGGTGTAAAGAGATATCCCGGACCATTCAATATTCTCCAGATCAAGTCCGAAACCAAGGCTGTTTTCGTTAAGGTCATATTTATACAGAAAACCGATGTCGGCCGTTTCGTTCGACCCGCTGTACGTGTCAATGTTCTGTGAAACATATTTTAACCTGATGCCCGCGGAGAAAGAGGGGCTTATATCCATACCGTAACCCAAAATAACGGAAAGGTCGTACGGATAAAACTTGTCATTGAACCGGGCTGTTGCGGAATAACTGTCAAGAAAAGAGGGGTCGTAAGATATTAATGAATTTGTTTTTGTAATTCCGCCCGGCAGGAACATGGCAAGGGCAAGGCCGATTTTTGCGTTATCAATTAACGGAGACGGGGCAACAAAGGCAAGATATTCGTAATCTATAGACTGAAACCAGTCGATGTGGCTGAATTGCGCTTCAAAACATGCGGCGGCCGCGATTCCGGCCGGATTATAATAAAGGCCGCTTGTGCCTTCGGACAGGGATGTATAGGCCTCTCCCATGCCAGCTGGCCCGGCAAATGGGGCTATTTTTTCAAAATTTGAACTGGTTGTGCCGGATAGGTCCGCCCCGGCAAACAGGGCCGGACAAAAAAAGAAAAACACCAGCATTATTAATAAATTTTTTTTCAAAGTACAGCCCGACAAAATTGCGATAGTTCCAATTGTAACATCACTTTACCGCCGCTACCTTTCCCCAAAACTTATTCCGGTCATCTCCGGAGACAGCCTCAACACTGTAAATAAAAACACCGCTCGCCGTGGTTCTGCCGGAGTCGTTTTTTCCGTCCCAGCGGAGGCTGTTCCAGCCGGGGACGGCCTGCTGGTGAAGCCTTCGCACGACTTCGCCGCTTACCGTATATATTACCGCGTTAACTTCCGCAGCAAGGCATACCTTATAAACTATTGTTGTGTCCGTGCTGAAAGGGTTGGGAAAAATTCCTAGAATTTCAAAGCAGAAATCCGTTCTGGTACATGTGACGGTCGGGGTCGGCGGCATGGTTGTCGTAATTGTGAAAGACGGGGTTGCCGTGAATGTTGGTGTATTTGTCATTGAGCATGTGGGACTGGCTGTAGTCGTAAAGGTAAAAGTCTGCGTAGGCGAGAGTGTGGCTGTGTAAGATGCGGTAATTGTAAAGCTCCGGGTCGCCGTCGGCGAATCCGTGTTGGTGAAGAAGGGTGTTTGAGTCAAGGTCGCGGTAACACTGGATGTCAGGCTGGATGTTTCGGTAATTGTTGATGTAACGGTAAATGTTGATGTGGATGAATTCGTGGCTGTTAATGTAATTGTCGGGGTAACGGTGAGTGTAGATGTGTCTGTTATCGTGGGAGTCCGCGTTGCGGTAAATGATGGAGTCCATGTACAAGTAACTGTGGGCGTGGTTAACATTTGCTGAAGATTAATACCATAATAAGTGATAAAGGTAATTGAACCATTTGGAGCAAGCGGGAAACCGCTGGAATTCTGGTCCCCGTTGCACCACCACAGTACGACAGCACTGTCGTCATACGATGACATTTCCTTTCCTGATGGGGCGACCGACCACTGTGCCGTTGAACTTACATCAACCCAGTTGGCTACTTCCATTATATCAGGATCAGTGGCGGCGGTGTCATAGGCGTTATTATAGTTGTATCCGCGTCCTTCAAGAGTCGGCGTGCCTTCATTGGGATTTATGTCAAAATCCCACCAGTTTTGCGGTATTTGTCCCGTGGATTTATACCAGGCGGTGTTTTGTGTAATAACGGTAAATCCGTTGTCTACGGATATATTTGTCCCGTCATTATCAATTACCATCGTGTCAAACAGCAGCCTTAAGGCGACGTTGACCGTGCTGCTGCTGGTATTTATCAATGTGAACCTGATCATTACTGTATCGGCAGGCGAGCCTGTTGCCGGGTTGTTGACAAATTCCCATAAAACATATACTTTAATAAGTCCGGCAACAGTTTTGGCGCCTGTGATATAAGTGCCCCCGTTTTCTACGCTTCCTGATATTACGGGGCATTTGACCGTGTCCTCGAGATCATATGCGGTGTTATTGACCTTAACCACCATATGAGACGTGGCATATCCTTCATCATAATTATACAGAAGATTTGCGTTTGCGGGAGAGTATGCCGAAGATGTTCCCATATTAAATATGAAATATGTGTCACTCATTGACAATCCAAGATATGAGTTTGTTATTACCTGCGCCATAAGAATAGAGGCGGGGATAAACAACCATATTAATGGGGCAAGAATTCTTATTAGAATACTGCCTGCCAGATTACAATGGCTGTTTTTATATCGGGTGAAGTTTTTCAATCCGCCGGTATATTTTGTCATTAAAATTATTCTTCTTTGCCGGGAAAGCCCTTTCTGTCATTATTAATATTGCGTTTGAACATGTCTTTTAGTATCTTTTGCTGTTCCCCGGTAAGTACCATTTTGAATTTAAGCATATTGTGCACCTGGTTGGTCATCATTTCCTTTTGTAAGACTGACATTTCTGCAATTATCGCGTCAAGTTTTTTTTCATCGGGAGA
>PLPI01000080.1 GCA_003159495.1 candidate division FCPU426 bacterium
CCCCGTTTCCCACGACAAATAATTTTGAATGTTCCTTTAATATCCTTATATGTTCCCAGTTTGCCCTGCCGCGGAACATCTGCATTCTGGTGCGCGCGTGCAGGGTAATCATTGATGCTCCGGAATCCTCGGCCATTTTATTGAAATCAAGGTAAACATCGGCCTTTTCATCCCAGCCGCTCCGTATCTTTATTGATACGGGTATTTTTACTGCCTTCACGGTATTCTGCACAATTTTCTGCGCCAGCGGCAGGTCGAGCAAAAGCGACGCGCCGGAACCGGCTCCCGCCACGCGCCGGACAGGGCACCCGAAATTGATGTCTATAATGTCAAATCCTGCCTCTTCACCGGCCTTTGCGGCGTCGGCAAACATTTCGGCTTTATTGCCGAATAACTGCAGGCCCACGGGTTTTTCTTCCGGGGTAAAGTAGGTTATTTTTTCCATACGCGGCCTGAGTTTCGGCACGGCCATGGTATATTCGCTCACCATTTCCGTGAACGCCAGAGACGCCCCGTATTCCCTGCTCAGTTTACGGAAAGCGTAATCGGTATAGCCGGCAAGCGGCGCAAGAATGTATGGAAATTTTTTTACGGAGTAAAAAAGATTCATTTTATCCCGGTCTTTTTCCGCCCGACTTTTCTGATTCTTGGAACCACCTTGGTCTCAAAAATATCGCTGAGCCTGTTTATAAGGATAAATACCAGCACCATTGCGCCTGTCGTAATCACGGCAAGAAAATAATTTCCTGTCCCAACAGCCACGCCGATGGCCGCGACGCTCCACAGGCTTGCCGCCGTCGTAAGGCCTATAACCGCGCTTCCCGACTGTATTATTGTACCGGCTCCAAGGAAACCTATTCCGGTGACTATCTGCGCCGTTATCCTGCTTGGATCCACCGCGGTGTGCCCCTGATATTCCTTATAGAACCATATTGACATTATTGTAAAAACCGTCGACCCGAGCCCGACAAGCATGTGTGTTTTTGTGCCCGCGGGTTTGTGCCTCAACTCCCTGTCAATGCCCACGACCCCCGCCAGAATTATAATAACAAGGATTTTAATTGTCATTTCCAGATACTCGTTCATTTTTTCCTCCTTTTAAATAAATATACGGGTAACGGCGTTATCCCTCATCGTACCGCAACCTTTAATTCCGGGTCCACATCTATGTCCACTCCGGTTTTAATGCCTGACTTCAGATGCCTGTATCCGGTATACGCTATCATGGCGGCGTTGTCCGTGCACAGCTTCATGGAAGGCGTATAAAAAAAGATGCCTTTGCTGTCGGTAAATTTTTTAATCTCGTCCTTGAGATAAGTATTTGCCGCAACTCCGCCGGATAAAACCACTGTTTTTATCCCGTATTCGCCGTAAATTCTGGACAGCTTGTTGGAAATCGAACGCGCCACGGCTTTCTGGAACGCCGCGGCAATGTCGTTGACCGTTATTTCGCCCGATTCAAGTTTGTTTTTATTGCGTTCTATATAATACAGCACCGCTGTTTTTAAACCGCTGAAAGAAAAATCATTGCTCTTATCCTTCATCTGCGCCTGCGGAAAATTAATTTTGGACGGGTCCCCTTTCAAAGCGGCTTTCGCGATGGAAGGGCCGCCCGGATACTGCAGGCCGAGCATTTTAGCGGCCTTGTCAAATGCCTCGCCCGCGGCGTCGTCACGGGTGGAGCCTATAAGTTTATAATCTCCCAGGCCGCGCGCAAGGTACATGTTGGTATGCCCGCCTGATATCACGAGGCCCAGATACGGAAATTTTATTCCGGGATATTCAATGAACGGGGAAAGCAGATGGGCCTCAAGATGATTAACGCCTATAAGCGGTATGCCGAGGCTGAAGCTGATGGATTTTGCGTATGATACCCCGGCTATAAGCGCGCCGGCAAGCCCCGGGCCGTAGGTCACAGCCACGCCGTCAAGTCCGGACATTTTAACGCCCGCGGTCCGCATGGCCTCATCGATCACAAGCGGCAGTTTTGCCAGATGCTCCCTTGCGGCTATCTCCGGCACCACACCGCCGTATGCCCTGTGTGTTTTTATCTGTGAAAAAATTACATTGGACAGAACTTTTTCATTTTCAAGCACCGCCGCGGATGTTTCATCGCAGGAAGTTTCAATGCCCAGCACAATCATGGTATCTCCCGTAAATTCCGGATTGGATGCATATATAACCGGATATTTTTTGTTAAAAAATCCCGGATAAGCCGACCGCCTGAAATAACATTTTATATTACCTCATCAGCTCCGCCGGATACACGAATTCAATTCCCTGACTCTCAAGCTCGGGCATCATGCGCGCCAGTACGGAAAGCGTAACCGGATCATCATGCCCTATCGCAATGGCCCATCCCCTGCTTTTTGCGAGTTTTGCAAGTTTATTCAGTTGATCCTTTACATAAGGGGCTTTTTTCTCATTGTCTATAAAAACATCCCTTTTGCCCCATCTGACGCCAAGGCTTTCAGCCGTTTTATAGCCGACGGTTTTCGGGCTGGTCAGGCTGTCGATAAAGAACAGGTTATTGTCCCTCAAAACCTCAAGCACTGGAATCATAATCTCTTTTTTTGACGTGGCAAGCGAACCTTCATGGTTGTTTACGCCAGTCAGGTGCGGCACCACGGCGATAAGTTCAGAAACATCGCCTTTGACGGTACCGGCGCCCATATCCGCCAGTATCGTTGTTTTCTCCATGGCCGTCTTTTTTTCGGGCTCCATCGGCAGGTGGAGCATTATGCCCTTGTTGTATTTATATGCCTCGTCATCCGCCATAGCGGAAAATTTATTATTCGGCAATATTGAAATTGTAAATATCTGTTTAATGGATGCAAGATACGGTATGTCCTTTTCCTTATAACCCCAGTCGTCCAGTATCAGGGCTATTTTCGGTTTTTTATCCTTTATAAACCGCAATTTACACGCAACCTTATAAGGCGTTTCGATAAGCGCCGAAAGGCTTATTGTCCTGTCGGTTTCAACCCTGCTGAATTTAATCCTGACTTTTTTCAGGGATTTCAGGCCGGTTTCCAGCTCATTTTGAAGCGATTCGGCCGTGTATCTTTCAGGCATGCGCGCGGTCAGGTCATAAACGCCCATCTGTTTCCTGCTGATTATAAGCAGAGGGTCGATGAGCACCCTGCCGGCCACAAAAGAATCCACCGTTTTTTTTACGGAATCGACATTTTTTTCCGCGCGCGGCACGTAATAAAATTTGTAAAACGCCGCGCCAAGCGCGGCGGCAATAATTATAACGGCAAAAACATTTGATGCCGTTTTTTTCACGACTTCATATCCTTTAATTTGTCCATGGTATTTAAAATATCTATTGCGCGCTTTACCTGCCTGTCATTTTCAATCGTTGTTTTTCTGGCGGCGCTGATTCCCTTTAATTTTTCCATGACATCGGTTTTTATCCATTTGAGTATCGTATCCTTGTCTATTGCTATTTCCTGGAGCTTGACCTCTTCTTTTTGTTCCTTCAGATATTTAACAAGGTCATCAAGAAGTTTTTCGTCCTCGTCTTTTTTAAAGAGCACTTTAATGTCCGATTCCGATACTTTCACCACGTCTTTTTTCTTTGTATCAATGCCCTCGGGGTGCTGTTTAAGGTATCCCGCCGCGAAATCCTCAAAAACATTTTTGTCATAAAGCGCCGATGTGTAGCTCGTGGGTATCTGCTCTTCCATGACAATGTCAGGCGTGATGCCGACGCCGTGTATGGAACGCCCTTTGGGCGTCATATATTTCGCGGTTGTGAGCCTGATGGCCGATTTATCAGAGAGCGGTATTATGGTCTGTACCGACCCTTTTCCGAAAGACTGTGTCCCGGTAATAACAGCACGGTCGTTGTCCTGAAGCGCTCCGGACAAAATTTCCGAGGCCGAGGCGCTGCCTCGGTTTATCATTACCACTATGTCGCCCTTGAATATTTCGCCCCTTTCGGACTTGAATTCCATCTGCTTGTTGCCGTCCCTGCCGACCGTGTAAACAATAAGCGTATTTTTCGGCAGGAACATAT
>PLPI01000060.1:0-8204 GCA_003159495.1 candidate division FCPU426 bacterium
ACGGGCAACGGCAGGAGAGAGTCGTATAAATTCAGGCCGATACCAAGAATGAGAAATACAATGATAGCGCCCGGCAGCGGCAGCGCGGAAAACTTGATTAAAGATACAAAAAGAGGTATATTTGTTGTCAGAATGGGAGGCGGGCAGGTTAATACCGTCACCGGCGAATTTGTTTTTGAGGTCAAGGACGGTTACATGATAGAAAACGGTATAATAACGGCTCCGGTAAGAGGGGCCACCTTGATGGGAACGGGCGTGCAGGTGCTTAATTCAATTGACGCCGTCTGCTCCGATATCGGCTTTGATTCAGGAACCTGCGGTAAGGACGGGCAGGGTGTGCCTGTGGGAGACGCCCAGCCGACGTTAAGGATCCCGGGCATACTTGTTGGAAGCAAATAAACACGCATATATCCGGGTAAGCCGTAAAATTTTTAATAATGTGGAGGCGAAAATGAAAAAGATCATTCTTGTTATCCTGTCGGCCGTTATACCGGCCGGAATGCTTTTTGCCGCTGAAAAAACAGCCCCCGCGGCCGCCACGCCAACAGCCACAGCAGAGCCTGCGGCCATTTCCACAACCATCACAACAGCGGCGGAACAGGCCGCGCCTGTTGCGCTTACACATAACGTGGAAACGGCCGTTCCTGTAACCATAACATCCACACAACAGCAGGCCGGCCCGTCTGCGGTGACAAACGCCGCCAGGGCTGAAGCATCGGGAAATACAATGGAGCCGTCCGCAATGGAAGGCATTGTGCCTCCGTCAGCTGATACAGGCGCCTATGAAAAACCCGACGAACCGGAACCCACAACCGAGGAAGCAGGAAATGAAAAGAATATTTTCAGGGACAACAGGAGATTAAAGCATTATACAATTGAACTGACGGCTTTCACGCCGTCGGCAATCGGGACAAAATTGGGGTATTTTATAAATGAAAACTGGAAAGTTTCCGGTGAATACTCCTCGATAGCGGCCCTGGCCGCCAGAGTTGCAAATGAAAGGAACGATTCATACGCCGTGAACATCTGTTTTTCACCCGCGGAGACCGAATGGTCGCCATTTTACGGCGTGGGATTTACCAGGCAGGATATGGTGGTAAACGCCAATGACTCTGTGACAAATGACAGCCTCCACGTAAAGAGGGATATTGTGGGCGGTTATATAACGGCTGGAATGAACTGGATAACGGACTCTATTTTGACTTTTTCCGTAGAGTTTGACCTTCTGGGCGGATATTTAAGGGAAGACAATATTGATATTACAAATCCTGCGGCAACATCCACGGATAATCAGCCCAATATATGGGCGAATTTTGGCTTTACCGCGGGAATTTGTTTTTAAAGAATTACGGATGCCGATTTTTGTTAACGCAGGATATCCGGCCATAACATTGCTGACTATGCGGAGGAAATGATGAGAAGATACGCCGGAATATTAATTGTTTTTTTGCTCGCGGTAGCCACGGCGCCTGTTTTACGCGCCGATGATGAATCAAAACTTTATTACCCGGCGCACGTCGGGGATACGCTTTATTTCCAGGCTGAAAAGAAAGCGGCGCCTGAAAAGGAGCTTTTTGTAAAAGCCGAGGTGTTGAGGACTGAAAAAAAGGACGACAAGGAATATTATTATTTTTACGGGCCGCAGGTTGATGTCAGGTACCTGATAAGCGTTGATGCGGAAAAGGGCGTTTCAATGAAAGTCATAAAATATCCATTTCCGTTCTTTGATATTTCAATCGAAGTTAAAATGAAGCCTGAAATGGAGATAATAAAGTTCCCGCTTAAAGTCGGGGATAAGTGGAGCTATGCCGGGCAGGGCGAGGCTGTAATATTATTCGTCCCTTTTACGAGGGACATTAAGGCAAATTTTGAGGTCGTGGAGAGAGTTACCATGAAAACACCGGCCGGAGACATTGACACATACCATATAAAAGTGATGCTTGATTCCGGGGATGGAAAAGGGGTAAAGGAAGAGAATTACTGGTATGGAAGGAACATAGGCTACTGCGTGGCCGATACCAGCGGGCACAAAGCCCGGCTCGCGGGATACAGGATTTATGACGAGGCCACCGGGGCTTGGAACGAAAAATTACCGGAAAATGTTGAAAAATATAAATAAGCGGGGTATGAGATGAAAAAGAGGTATCTTGCGCTGGCCCTTGCGGCCTCGGCGATTATCTTCAGCGGATGTTCGCTGAAAAGGACCGTTATTAATTCTACGGCGCTGTTTATGGACGATGTTGTGGATGAATTTATGGCAGAGCCGGACGCGCTTTTTGCCGAGCAGGCCGCGCCGGCAAACCTGAAGCTTCTTGACGGGCTGATTAAAGGCTCGGATCATCAGAATGACAGCCTGCTTTTAAAAGGCTGCAAGCTTTACGGCATGTACGCGCTTGCGTTCCTGGAGGATGCGGCCGCGGATGAAAAACAGGACAATGAAAACCTGTCGCGCGCATCTGTTTTTTATAAACGGGCGGAGGATTACGGCATGGACGTCCTGAAAAGAAACAGTGATTTCAGGTCCGCGGCAGGCGGTTCTTATGATGATTTTGTTAAAGTAATGCCGGCCTTTAACAAAAGCGATGTTGAGGCCCTTTTCTGGACCGCGTTCGCGTGGGGAAGCTATATAAACCTGAACAGGAATTCGGCTGATGATGTTGCGGATTTGCCGAAGGTAAAAGCGCTCATCGACAGGGTCATAGAACTTGACCCGGATTATTTTTACGGGCTTCCCGATTTGTTCCTTATAGTTTATTATTCAATGCCGAAAATGTTCGGCGGTGATACCGATAAGGCAAAGGCGGCCTATGACGCGGTCGAACGCATATCGGACGGAAAATTTGCAATGGCCGATTTTTACATGGCCAAATTTTACGCCGTTCAGGTTCAGGATAAGGCGCTTTTTGAAAAGCTGCTCGCTAAAATAAACTCGATGCCCGGAGACGTAATACCCGAGGAACTTTTTACCTCGGTGGCCAAGAAAAAAGCCGCAGTTCTGCTGAAAAAAGAAGGGGATTTATTTTAGAAGCGTATTAAAATTATTAAAAATCATAAGGAGAATGCAGATGAAAAGAATGCTTGCCGCGCTTTTACTGTCGGCTGCGCTTGTAACATCGGTTTTTGCCGGCACAAAGTATGAGATAAAATTTGCGACAGTCGCGCCTGACGGTTCCACATGGATGAATGAAATACACAAGCTTAATGACGAGATAAGCCTGAAGACGAACGGTGAAGTGAGCTTTAAATTCTATCCGGGCGGAATAATGGGCGATGAAAATGACGTCTTAAGAAAAATGAAGGTCAACCAGGTGCAGGCCGCGGGCTTTACGTCACAGGGGCTCGGCGAGGTTGTACCGGAGGTCAGGCTTTTGAACCTGCCGTTATTATTCAAGTCGTATAAGGATATTGACGCGGTAATGAAGGCTATGGGCCCCGATTTTGACGCAATGTTCCTTAAAAAAGGTTATGTTGTGCTCGGCTGGCCGGAAGTCGGGTTCGTTTATGTCTTTACAAAAAACAGCATAGAGTCCGTCAGAGACCTCCAGAAGACAAAGATGTGGATATGGGGCGACGACATTCTGGTGGGCACTCTGTTCCGCAATCTTAAAATAGTGCCCATACCGCTTTCACTTACGGACGTCATGCAGTCCCTGCAGACCGGGATGATAGAGGGCGTGTACTGCTCGCCTTTATCCTGCATTGCGATGCAGTGGAACACCAAGGTTAAATATATGCTCGACCTGAAAATAGCCAACGTTCCAGGCGGAGTGCTTATTAACAAGAAAAGCTGGGATGCCATTCCGGAAAAATACCGCGCCGTTATCAAGGATTCGTGCGCCAGATATTTTGAGGAAATAACGCGCCTTTCCAGGAAGGAAAATGAAGACGCCCTGAACGTGCTGAAAAAGCACGGAATAATTTTTACCGAAATAAAGGATCCTGCCGATTTGAAGCTGTTTGACGATGTCAGCGTCAGGACCGGAAACGACCTTGTCGGAAAATACTACGACAGGGCGCTTCTTGACCGGATGTTAAAAATATTAAACGATGAAAAGAAGGCGGAGAAATAGTTGAAATTTTTAAGACGGCTCAATTATATATTATACAGGGGACAGAAAGTGGCGGTAGTGGTATTTTTCCTGGCCCTGCTTGCCATATCGGCGCTTCAGGTGATACTGCGCCTGCTGTTCCATACCGGGATTCCCAATGCCGAAACCCTTATGCGTTACATGGTGATGTGGGTGGCTTTTATAGGCGCCTCTCTGGCCGCCTATAAGGGAAGGCACATCAGCCTGGATATAGTTTCCAGGTCGCTGAGGAAAAACCATAAAAATCTGATCAAGTTAATTGTGGGCTTTGTTTCCATGGTAATTCTGGCGTTCCTGCTGAAAGCTTCGATAGAGTTTATTATAAATGAGATGTCGGACAGCCAGGTTGTTTTCTTTGCGCCAATATGGACCCTTGAATCAATCATACCGATCATGTTTTTTTTCATGCTGCTTGTATATATACAGACTTTTTTTATGGCCGCAGGCGCCATGATAAAGGAGAAAAAGGGTAAATGATATCAATTATCATCGGAGTCGTTCTAATAGCCCTGGCTCTTGTGGGCACGCCGTTGTTTATTGTCTTCGGCGGCCTTGCGGTGGTTCTGTTCGCCATCGGCGGCATTGACACATCCACGGTCATAATAGCCGTCAGCAGGATGGGGACAAATTCGGTCCTTATCGCAATTCCGCTTTTTACATTTGCGGGCTACCTGCTGGCCGAATCCGGGATGCCGGCAAGGCTCATTGCCCTTTCAAGGGCGCTGGTGGGATGGTTCAAGGGCGGCACGGCCATAGTTACCCTTGTAGCCTGCGCGTTTTTTACGTCATTCACCGGGGTTTCGGGTGTGACCATAATAGCCCTTGGCGGGTTGCTGCTGCCGATGCTTTTAAAGGACAAATACTCCGAGAAATTTTCCCTGGGCCTGCTCACCACGTCCGGAAGCATAGGGCTTTTGTTCCCGCCCAGCCTTTTGCTTATACTTTACGGCGTTCTGGCGAATGTTTCCATATCAAAGCTGTTTGTCGCGGGTATAATACCGGGAGCGATACTTATACTGTTGTTTTCACTTTATAGCATAAAGGAAGGCATGTTAACGTCGGAAATTGAGCCGTTTTCATTCGGAAAATTATTTGCCGCGCTTAAAGGCGTGGCATGGGAAATACCCCTTCCGTTCCTGCTGCTTGGCGGAATATACAGCGGTACATTTACAACTTCCGAGGCCGCCATTATTACGGCGGCTTACGCTTTCATAGTGGAGGTATTCATTTACAGGGACCTTAACATAAAACACGATGTGCCGCGCATTATCAGGGCATCAATGGTGGTGGTCGGCGGTATTTTTGTTATATTGGGTTCGGCTATGGGGCTGGCGGATTATCTGGTTGACGGGCAGGTACCCATGAAGATACTTGCCTGGATGAAACAATATATTCATGAAAAGTGGCTCTTTCTTCTTATGCTGAATGTATTCCTTATAGTAGTGGGGGCTGTTCTTGACGTATTTTCGGCCCTGATAATAATCCTTCCGCTCATGGTGCCTATTGCGAAGGATTTCGGCATTGACCCGGTGCATATGGCCATAATATTTCTGACAAACCTTGAGATAGGATACAACGCGCCGCCCGCGGGGATAAACCTTTTCATCGCGAGTTTCCGTTTCCGCAAACCGGTAATGCCGCTGGCGAAATCCGCGTTCCCGTTCCTGATACTGATGTTTGCCGTGCTTATGCTGATTACCTACGTGCCCGACCTGAGCCTTGTTTTAATTAAAATATTTAAAATTGAATGAGCCAAAGCGGCCCGTTTGCCGGGGCTTTCAGGCGGTTAAAAAATGATTTATGTTATAACAGGCGTGCTGGGTTCCGGGAAAACCACTGTGGGAAAAATGGCGGCGGGGAAAATCGGCGCCGAGTTTTATGACGCTGACGATTACCTGACGCATTCAAGCCGGAAAAAACTTTCAAAAGGAATCCCTCTCACCGAAAAGGAATGGAAGGACCTCATGTTCGCCATGCGCGCAATAGTCGACAGGGAGCTGGCGCGCGGCGGGAGCGCCGTCATAGCCTGTACGGCCTTAAAAGAGAGGTACCGTAAGCTTCTGATGCACCAGCCTGAAAAAATGAAACTGATATACCTTAAGGGCACCAGGGAATTCATTGAAAGAAAACTCAAAAAAAACAAGAACCGGCATAACGCCTCTTTTGAGGTGCTGAAAACCCAGTTTGAAATGCTTGAAGAACCAAAAAACGCGGTTGTTTTCGATATAACCCGGCCAAGGGAATATATAGCCGGAGAAATCGCAAAAATGGACATTTTGGACAAAAAACAGCCTTAAAAATGGCAGATATGGATGTACAGCAGATGATGCGCCCCCAGAATAATAAATTCCGCAAAGCCGTGGAAATAAAAGGGCCATGGTA
This sequence comes from candidate division FCPU426 bacterium, assembly GCA_003159495.1. Classification (GTDB taxonomy): domain Bacteria; phylum Oederibacteriota; class PGYV01; order PGYV01; family Palsa-1178; genus Bog-1181. Next base: position 6,471 of record PLPI01000060.1, read on the forward strand.
TATTTCTTTTTATGGAAAAAATAAAAAGATAAAAATTCCGGTGCCGGCAAGCTGGAACGAGATTTTTCCCGGCAGGCGTGATTTTCTCGGGCCCGCGGTATATACAACCCGTTTTGGCGTGCCGGCTGCCGCAAAAGGCAGCCAGGTGTATCTGCGTTTTGGTTCCGTAAATTACCTGGCCCGTGTCAGCGTAAACGGCATATATCTCGGGTCACATGAGGGCGGAAACCTTCCGTTTGAAATAGTCGTACCGCCATCGGCCCTTAAAAAAAGCAATCTGCTGAAAGTGGAAGTGGACGGCGCCCTGGCTCAGGACCGGGTCCCGCCAGGGAATGTTGTGTTTGACGGCAGGGACGCATTTGCCAACAGGCAGTATCCCGAAACTTCATTTGATTTTTTTCCGTATTGCGGCATTCACAGGAAAGTATTTTTATGCGAAAGGCCGGAACGGGCAATAGATGACATCACGGTCAAGACCCTTACTGACGGCAAAGACGGTATATTGAAAGTAAGCATTAAGACATCGTTTTCGGGGGGCGCGACGGCATGTTTTGAACTGAAAGGATTTGGAAAAGTGATTAAGATTTCTGCGGCTGTAAAGCACTGCAGGGCCGCCGTGTCAATCAGGGTTAAGAACGCAAAATTATGGAACACGGAAAAACCAAATCTTTACACACTCACTGCAAAGCTCAACAGTTACGGACGGGACATTGATGAATATAAGCTTTTAACCGGAATCAGGACCGTTTCTATAAAGGGCAGCCGGTTACTTATTAATAACAAACCCGTATTTTTAAAGGGGTTCGGCAGGCATGAGGATTATCCGGGTACTGGCAGGGGGTTCAGCCATGCTTGGAATGAAATTGATTTTAAGCTGATGAAATGGGCCGGAGCCAATTCATTCAGGACCAGCCATTACCCTTACGATGAAGAGCAGATGGACATGGCCGACCGCAGCGGCCTTATGGTCATTGATGAAACACCGGCAGTTGGAATGTTTTTTAATTCAGCGGGATTGAAAAAGAGGGTAGAACTGTGCAGGCAGTATGTGAGGGAGATGATAGCGCGGGATAAAAACCATGCGTGTGTGATAATGTGGAGCCTTGCAAACGAACCCCATTCAAACAGGCCGGCGGCCGGGGAGTTTTTTAAGCGGCTCGCGGGGCTGGCGCATTCGCTGGATGACACAAGGCCGGCGACAATCGCCAGCTATCTTGGCGCTGGCGAAAAAGCCTTTAAATATCTGGACGCAGTCTGTGTGAACCGTTATCTGGGTTGGTATACCCAGCAGGGGCGACTGGATCTGGCGCTTCCGATGCTGTCGCAAGACCTTGATGCGATACACAAAAAATTCGGCAAACCGGTAATATTGACGGAATTCGGCGCGGACGCCCTGCCTGGGACGCGGGCAAAAAATCCGGAGATGTTCTCCGAGGATTATCAGGCGGCAATGATAAAGGGATACCTTGATATAGCCGCAAAAAAAACATTTGTGGCGGGCGCCCATGTGTGGAATATGTGTGATTTTAAGACGGGTCAGGGAATCCACAGGCCGGGCGGGATGAACTGGAAAGGCGTTTTTACGAGGGAAAGAAAGCCAAAACTCGCGGCATATCTGCTGCGCTCCCTGTGGCGCAAAAGAAAGGCAAAATGATTTTTACGTCAAAAAGAAAACAGGAATAAATTGAGGTAATAATTTGATCTTTTCTGCCGCTGTGTTATCCTGTTTAAAAC
>PLPI01000060.1:8282-29826 GCA_003159495.1 candidate division FCPU426 bacterium
CGCTGTGTTATCCTGTTTAAAACAATCAAAGGAGAAATAAGATGCAATACAGGCCGTTTGGAAAGGACAACTGGAAAGTATCCGTGCTGGGATTTGGCGCAATGAGGCTCCCGATGCTTCCGGATCATTCAGGAGTCGATGAGAAAGAGGCAATCAGGATAATCAGGCACGGCATTGACAGGGGGATTAATTATGTCGACACAGCATATTTTTATCATGACGGCAATAGCGAGGTTATAGTCGGGAGGGCCCTTAAGGACGGCTACAGGCAGAAGGTAAGGCTGGCTACAAAGGCACCGGTCGGGCTCATGAAAACACCCGAAGATTTTGACAGGATACTTGATGAACAGCTCAAAAGGCTCGGCCTTGATTACGTGGATTATTACCTGTTTCACGGAATAGGCGACGGCGGCCTCGCAATAATGAAAAAATTGGGGCTTTTTGAAAAAATGGAAAAGGCAAAAGCCGATGGAAGGATCCGCCATATAGGATTTTCTTTTCATGACAAGGCTGACGCGTTCATTCGTATAGTTGACAGTTATGACAAATGGGAGTTCTGCCAGATACAGTACAACTATATGGATACCGAAAACCAGGCCGGGACTGCAGGCTTGAAATATGCCGCATCAAAGGGAATACCGGTGATAGTTATGGAACCGCTTCTTGGCGGGAAGCTTGTCAGGCCGCCGAAAGAAATAGCCGCGATGTTCGATGATTTTATAATCAAAAGAAAGCCGGCAGACTGGGCGCTGCAGTGGGTATGGAACAATCCGGAGGTCTCCGTCATATTGAGCGGGATGTCCAGTTTTGAACAGGTTGAGGAAAATATCGCGTCTGCGCACAAGTCAAAGGCGGGTTTCTTCAGCGGAAGCGAATTCTCGCTGATTGGCGCGGTTAAAAGGGAATTCGAAAAACGCATTGTCATCCCCTGTACAAAATGCGAGTACTGCATGCCGTGCCCGCAGGGTGTGGCCATACCGAGAAATTTTGAGATGTATAACGACGGGGCAATGTACAACGATCCCGGCGCAGCCAGGTATAATTACAAGGTATGGATGAAGCCGCAGGAGAGGGCCTCTGAGTGCACCGGGTGCAAAACGTGCGAGGAAAAATGCCCGCAGAAGATAGAGATATCATCCTGGATGCCGAAGGTGGATAATGTAATTGGAAAAGGAATGGATTATCCGGGTTAAGAAAACGGAGCGGATAAAATTTGGAGGGGTAAATGCTCATTAAACTATGGAAGAGTCTAATGTACGCGCTGCACGGAATTAGATACGGATTTGTCACAAAAAAGAATATAACCCTTTTTATATTTTTTGCCGGTGTTGTGGCGGCCCTTTTGATGTGGCTCGGTACATCAAAGGTAAAGTTCGCCATAATAATGGCCGCCTGGATACTGACAATCATCATGGAAATAACGAACTCGGCGATAGAAACAATCATCGACACACTTCACCCGGAATACAGCAAGGGAGTGGGGCACGCGAAGGATATGATGTCGGGCGCGGTTTTCCTGGCGATGGTAATGGCTTTTCTTGTGACGCTGCTAATGATATGGGACCCCCTGGCCGCGAAAATGGCCTTGCTGGTAAAATAAAATGGGAAAACCCGGGGCAATAATTTTATGTGACAGTATGGAAAATATATCAGGGGTTTATGGAGGAGGCAGGCTTGAAAGGCTGAAAAAAACCGCCAATATCCATAGGGGATTTATAACTTCAAAAAACTTTGACGCTTCATTTTATGTTATTTCCCGGACTGAATATATATTCTCCACCTGGGGCATGCCGCGGTTAAGCCCTGAACAGATAGCCGCAATGAAAAACCTGAAATCCGTATTTTATGCCGCGGGTTCTGTTAAATCTTTTGCCGGGCCGTATTTAAAGCGCGGTATTAAGGTCATAAGCGCATGGGGGGCCAATGCCATGCCCACTGCGGCATTCGCGTTTTCACAGATAATCCTGGCATGCAAGGATTATTTCAGGAGTTCAATGGAATACAGGGCCAAAAAGGATATTGTCTGGAAGGTTGAAAAACGCGGGGTATATGGCTGTAAGGTCGGGATTTTAGGCGCGGGAAAAGTTGGGCAAAGGGTAATTGAAATGCTCGGATCATCAGGCTGTGAAATATACATTTACGACCCGTACCTGCCTGAAAAGCAAGCAAAGAAATTCGGCGCGATTAAAGCGGGCATTGAAAAGATATTTAAAGAATGCATGGTGGTTTCAAATCATATGCCTGACATAGATGAAACAAAAGGGAAAATAGGCGCAAAATTATTCGGCTCCATGCCGGATAGGGCTGTATTCATAAACTCCGGCAGAGGGGCCCAGGTAATGGAAAATGATCTGGTAAAGGTGTTTTCAATGCGTACTGACCTGACGGCCCTGCTTGACGTGACATTCCCCGAACCGCCGGATAAAAGTTCAAAACTGTTTAAACTCCCCAATGTTATATTGAGCCCGCATATAGCGGGTGCGTACGGCAAAGAACAGTTTTTGCTCGCCGACTGTGTAATTGACGAATTTGAGGCAATGCTCAAAGGCAGGCCGTTGAAATACGAAGTAAAACTGAAAATGCTTAAAAACATGGGTTAGGTGCGGCCTTGATATACTTTTTTGCCGACAACCATTTTGAAGCAAGGCCGGGTTATCATCTTTATGAAAAGTTAAAGGGTGATTTCAACATAAAATTCTTCGAGGACGACATATCTCCTTTATCTATACCGGGGTTTCTTAAAAACTGCGATTTGTTCATGATAAACCTTATTTGCGGCACGGGGAAAATCCAGGAAACGGGCCCTGAGGACGGGGCTGAAATTAAAAAATACTGCATGGCCGGAAAACCATTATTTTTAATACATGCCGGAAGCGCGGCATTTTCAAATTGGGACTGGTGGCGGAAACTTACGGGTTTAAGATGGGTAAGGGAAAAAGACCTTGAAGGTCTGCCGCCATCCGTGCATCCGGTAAAGGATTTTACCGTAACCAGGGTGGCATCCAGCCATCCGCTGGCGGTGAAATTAAAAGGGTTTGGGCTAAAAAATGATGAAATATACACAAAACTGGCGCAAACCGCGCCGGCAGATGTTTTGCTAGAGACAAAGATAGAGGAAGGAACGTTCCCGATGGCTTTTATTTCAAGAAACGATTGGGGAGGGAACGTGGCCGGGTTCCTGCCGGGGCATAAGGCGGATGCATTTGAAAACAGGAGTTTGGTGGATAATATAGGCGCGATAATAGAATTTTTATTAAATGGACCCGAATAAACCAGCAGGCGGAGCGCGGGCGGATTGTTAAAACTCTTGATTAAAATAAAAAAAAAGGTTATAAATAATAGATATTTATACGGTAGGTAATATAATCTTCTTAAAAGGGAAGACAAAAAAATGAACAACAGGGAAAAACAGAGAAAATTTTTGAATTATTTCAAAAAGGGAAATCTTGTGCTTGAACTGGGAAGCGGAGGCGGGGATTTTCTGGGGTTGTGCGCGGAAGCCGGGATAAAAGCAACGGGCGTGGACAGCGGCTCGCCGGAAGAAATATGCGATAAATTCGATATCATTAAGGAAGATGTAAGAAAATTTTTAAAAAAAGAAAAGACAGGCAGATATGACGGCGTATACGCGCGACATATCATCGAACATTTCAGCACCTCAGATGTTGAAAATCTTCTTAAAGACATATCGAGGGTATTAAAAAAAGGCGGGAAGCTTATACTGATATTTCCGAACATGAAAAACATCCATGTGGCCATGTATGAATTTTGGAAGGATCCTACACACGTCAGGCCTTACACCGGGGAGGCGATATCGACAATTGCGGAGAAAAAGGGTTTTAAGGTGATAGCGTCCGGCGCGGATGCCGAGAGCTGGGATAATTCGTTTTTTAAGCGCATCGCGAGGAATATAAGAAAAACCATTACGGGTGTACCGAACGAGCCGCCGGATTATATGATGGTGTTGGAAAAGTAAGGGGTTTATAAAGTAAAAAATCGCGATATCAGCGGGTACGAAAAGGGGTAATGGGATTTTGATAAAAAAACAAACTATTTATTTATTTGTTTTTGTCATTTTTTTTAATGCCGGTTGTTTTGCTTCGGATTTTTTGATCAATGCAGGCGTGGACGCCACATTGTGGGATGCAACGTGGCTCACCCCGATTACAATCGGGAACGAAAGGCATCATTTCTTCGGTTTTGACATTAATCCGAAAATGTATTTTTATGCCGGTTTGACTTATGGCGATTTAAAAGTAAATTTTATGCCGAATGTGTTTGAAAACGCTAAGTTTCAACACCTTCTTGGAGTGGATTATTTGACGGATGAAATATATCATATGCAGCCGGATGATTTCGAGCTTTCCTCATACAATGGATCGAAATTTTACGCTGTTTATAATAATAGCAATACTGAAAGTGATGGATTTAAATTTGAGGAATTGATTTTTGGCGACAAAAGAAATATATGGTCAAATGCGGAATATTTTACCGCAGTGGACCCGCTAAATTATCAAAAGGATTTTTACAGGCTGGACGACTATAGATACGGCACTTTTGGTATTGACGCAACGATATCGCTTTTTAGCAGGGCTTTTTATACGGAACTTGCGGCTGTCCGGAATGACAGCGAAGATTTGCTTATATTAAGGTTAAATAAGAATATTGACAAATTTAATGTTGCTTTTTATGGGGGAGTTGCGGGAAAATATACTTCAAGCACCGCGCAAGCAGGCCCGGAATCCAGGCAATTATTCGGCTTTAATTTATCGTTTACCCCGCAGAATAATTCAAAAATATTTGTTGAGGCCGCAACGGGCCGGATATACGGCTGGCCTGTCAATATAACGACTGTGGCAGGCACATCATTTGCGGCGTCCGACAGCATATCGATAACGGCAGAAACAGGCTATATTTCCGGAAGCCTGGGAGTATTCTCTGAAATTTCAATAAATGCCCCGTTTGGATGGAATGAATGGATGTTCCGCGCCAATGCAATTTACAAGCCGCAAATTTATGATAACCTTGAGACGTTATTTACATTCAGGAATATTGGTTCCGATATTTTTCAGTACGAATTAAGGTATGGGTATGAAAGTGACGGTGTACACAGGCTGGACATCAACTTTCATTTAATGTGGGGGATCCAGTATTCAATGGATAAAAATGAACTAAATATTAAACCACAAAAAATACAATAATCGAAGCAACAGGGCAAACACAATTTCTGTGTTTTTTTTGTTTTGTTTGTAAAAACAAAATCATCAAATCATAAAATCATCAATCAAATAATATTTGACAACGCTTTGTATTTTTGCTATATTTTAACCACAAAGGAGGACGTGCACAATGGCTAAGAATTACTGCAACTCAATCAAAAATAACAGCGCCATAGTTACGTCCGTCCTCACACTTCCGGTAGTAGTACTTCTACTTACCGGGCTTCTTGTAGTCGTACTCGCCTAACGGCGGGAAGCGGCGCAGGAACCCGGGAATCCAGGAAATAACCCCAAACAAAGGTTTCGAGCGCCGCCAGAGGTCTGCCTATTAATAATACTTTTAAATTTAAAAGTTAAAATGTAAAACCAAAAAGTAAGGAAGGAGGCGGCGAAAATGGACAGTTGGAACGCGGCGGATTACAACAGGAACTCGCAAAATCAGTACAGGTGGGGAATGGAACTTATAAAAGAAGCGCGCGTTAAGGCCGGTGAAAAAGTGCTTGATATCGGCTGCGGCGACGGAAAAATAACCGCAGTTATCGCGTCAATAGCCGGGCCGGGCAATGTTACCGGTATTGACGCCTCAAAAAAAATGATTGAGTTCGCGAAAAAAGGATTTCCAAAAGGGGTCGAATTTATAGCGAAAAAAGGGGAAAAGATTGATTTTCCTGAAAAATTTGACCTGATTTATTCCAACGCCTGCCTCCACTGGATAGCGGATCAGGACAAGGTGGTCAAAGGCGTGTTCCGCGCGCTGAAACCGGGCGGGAGGATATTTTTCCAGATGGGCGGAAAAGGTAATGCAGGTATTATGAATATTATTGTGGATGGAATGACAAGGCAGCGCGAATGGTCAAAATATTTCAGGAATTTTGCTCCGCCCTATCATTTTCACTCAACAGCAGGTTACAGGAAGTTTTTGAAAAACTCCGGGTTAAAACCGGTCAAAATTGTGCTCGTTCCAAAAATGGCAAAACATGACGCGGAGTCGGGTTTGAAAAGCTGGATAAGGACCACATGGTTCCCCTATTCGGATAAAATTCCTTTAAAATTAAGGGACAAATTTATTTCACAGGCTGCGGCATCCTATATAAAGGCCACAAAACAGGATAAAAACAAGGAGATAAAGATGAAGATGATAAGGCTGCAGGTAGAGGCCGTAAAACCCTTTAATAATAAGGGAAATTAAAACATGGGCGCGGGCGTTTTTTGTTGATGACAGTATTGGATTTTGTTATAATTTTAAAGTTTGTCTGTTTATAAATGCGGTAAAAAAACGTTTTGTTTCATAAGGAGGAAAAGATGAGAAGCGATGCAATGAAAAAAGGCATAGAAAGAGAGCCGCACAGGGCGCTTTTTAAGGCCATTGGATATTCCGATGAACAGCTCAAAAGGCCCATAATCGGTGTTGTAAATTCATTCAACGAAGTTATACCGGGACATGTCCACCTGAATACCATTGCCAGGGCGGTAAAGGACGGGGTTTTGATGGCCGGAGGCACGCCCATGGAATTTCCAACAATCGGAGTATGCGACGGCATAGCCATGGGCCACCGCGGAATGAAATATTCCCTGGTATCGCGCGAACTTATCGCAGATTCCATAGAAATTATGGCGAACGCCTATCTTTTTGACGGCCTCGTTTTTATCCCCAACTGCGACAAAATAATCCCGGGCATGCTGATGGCCGCGGCCAGGGTCAATATTCCGTCGATATTTATAAGCGGCGGCGCCATGCTTAAGGGCAAATATAAAGGCAAGAATTATGACCTTATTTCCGGCGGGTTCGAGGCGGTCGGGGAATTTGTCAGCGGAAAGATAGACGAGAAGACGCTGACCGGTATTGAGAACAACTGCTGCCCGACATGCGGCTCGTGTTCCGGCATGTATACGGCCAACACCATGAACTGCATGACCGAGGTCCTGGGAATGGGGCTGCCGGGCAACGGTACAATACCCGCGGTTTATTCCGAAAGGCTGCGCCTGGCAAAATCAGCGGGCATGAGGGTAATGGAGCTCGTGGCAAAGGACATTAAGCCGCGCGACCTTATGACTGAAAAGGCCTTTGAAAATACCTTCACCGTCGACGTTGCGCTCGGCGGTTCGACAAATACAGTGCTCCACCTACCGGCCATCGCGCATGAGGCGGGTTTTAAATTCGACCTGAAAAAAATAAACGAGATTTCCGCGAAGACGCCTAATTTATGCAAGCTTTCCCCGGCCAGGCGTTCCGACGGGAGCCAGCATTATATCGAGGATTTGAACGACGCGGGCGGGATACCGGCCGTCATGAAGGAACTATCAAAGAAAAATCTCCTGCACCTTGACGCCGTGACGGTGGCGGGAACAATAAAAAGCATAATAGACAACGCGGTCAACGATAACGAGGATGTCATCAGGACGCCGGAAAATGGCTATTCACAGCAGGGCGGACTTGCGATATTATTCGGCAACATTGCCCCCGAGGGGGCGGTTGTAAAACAATCGGCTGTTGCGCCGGAAATGATGAAAAGGGAGGGCAGGGCAAGGGTTTTTGGTTCCGAAGAAGAAGCGCAAAAAGCTATTCTCGGAAAAAGAATCGTGCCCGGTGATGTAGTGGTCATACTTTATGAAGGCCCGAAAGGCGGACCCGGAATGAGGGAAATGCTCGCGCCGACAGCGGCAATAGCGGGAATGGGGCTCGATAAGGAAGTGGCGCTTATCACGGACGGAAGGTTTTCCGGAGGCACAAGGGGCGCGGCAATCGGACACATATCACCCGAAGCCATGGAAGGCGGGCCCATCGGCCTGGTGCGCGAAGGCGACACCATCGAGATAGACATACCGGCCAGGAAACTTAACCTTAAGGTAACGGACGCGGAGCTCGCGAAGAGAAAATCGGAATGGATACAGCCGGAGCTTAAGGTAAAAAGCGGGGTTCTTTACAGGTACGCAATAAATGTTACTTCGGCTTCCACCGGAGCGGTGTTTAAAAACTAAAAACAGTTTATAGCGGAAGTTTTTATGCGCTAACAACTAAAACTTTTAACTGATAATTAAAACAGCGGAGGTAAAACAAATGATAGGCTCAAAAATATTGCTGGAATGTTTAAAAAAAGAGGGAGTCGACACGATATTCGGATATCCGGGCGGGGTTGTGCTTCCGCTCTTTGACGCGCTTTTTTCGGAAAAGGAAATCAATCTTGTTCTGGTGCGCCACGAGCAGGGGGCGGCACATATGGCAGACGGCTACGCGCGCGCGACCGGCAAGGTCGGCGTGTGCCTGGCAACTTCAGGGCCGGGAGCCACAAACCTGGTCACGGGAATAGCGACGGCTTACATGGATTCGATACCCATGGTGGCATTGACCGGGCAGGTTTCGACAAACCTTATCGGCAACGACGCTTTTCAGGAAGCGGACATTACCGGTATAACCAGGCCGATAGTAAAACATAATTATATAGTAAAGGATGTCAAGGACCTCGCGCAGACGATTAAGAACGCTTTTTACATAGCCTCAACCGGGAAACCCGGCCCTGTGGTAGTTGATCTGCCGAAGGATGTTTTTACTTCCGAAGGCGAGTTTGTTTATCCGGCACAGCCGAACCTGCGCGGATACAAGCCCACATACGAGGGCAACAAACTTCAGATAAAAAAAGCGGTTGAGATGATAGAAAAGGCGAAAAAACCGCTGCTTTACGTTGGCGGCGGGGTGATCCTTTCGGGGGCAACAGAGGAGTTGTACAAGTTCGTCGAGAAAACAGAGATACCCGTCACCACAACGCTTATGGCTATGGACGCGTTCCCTTCGGCACATGCCCTGAACTGCGGCATGCTTGGAATGCACGGCACAAAGTACGCGAATTACGCCGTGCAGGAATGCGACCTTTTGATAGCCGTGGGCTCGCGTTTTGACGACAGGGTGACCGGGAAAGTTTCCGAGTTTGCGCCCAACGCCGAGATTATCCATATAGACATAGATCCGACGTCCATATCGAAAATAATCCGCGCGCAGCTGCCGGTGGTCGGGGATGCAAAAAACATTCTGAAGGAACTCTGCGGCCAGATAAAAAAATTGGAACATAAGGAATGGGCCGCCCAAATAATGAAATGGAAAAACGAGTTCCCGCTGAATTACAAGGATTCGGATCCGGAGATAAAACCGCAGTATGTGGTGGAAAAGATTTCGGAACTCACCAACGGCGAGGCGATTATAACCACCGAAGTGGGGCAGAACCAGATGTGGGCCGCCCAGTTCATGAAATTTAAAAAGCCAAGGTCGTTTATTACGTCCGGGGGGCTGGGAACAATGGGCTATGGATTACCAGCGGCAATCGGCGCGCAGGCGGGCAGCCCGGGAAAACTTGTAATAGATATCGCCGGCGACGGCTCGATACAGATGAATATTCAGGAGCTCGCCACGGCTGTCAAATACAACTATCCGGTCAAGATAGCCATTCTCAACAACGGCTGGCTCGGGATGGTAAGGCAGTGGCAGGAGTTGTTTTTCGGCAAAAGGTATTCCTCCACACTGATAGAGAGCAGTGTTGACTTTGTGAAACTTGCGGAGGCCTACGGCGCAAAAGGCATGAGAATAGAGAAAAAGGGCGATGTGGAAGCGGCTTTAAAAGAGGCCTTTGCCTATAAAGGCGTTGTCGTGATGGATTTCAGGGTATGCAGGGAGGAGAACGTGTATCCCATGGTTCCAACCGGCGCGGCTCTGCACACCATGATAGACGGCGGCCTTGCTTAAAAATTTTGCCGGCAAATTTTTTTGAGAAGCCGGCAATCGATAATTGAAAAATATATTAGGAATCAACTTCGATGAATATTCGATTCTCAGACAAAAAGGAGAATAAAATGGAACAGACAAAAACAATAGTTGTGACCGTGGAGAACCAGCCCGGAGTGCTGGCAAGGATAGCGGGATTATTTTCCGGCAGGGCGTTCAATATTGACAGCCTTGCGGTCGGCGAAACAGAGGACCCGACGACTTCGCGCATGACTATAGTGGCACGCGGCGACGAGCTTGTCCTTGAACAAATAGTGAAACAGCTTAACAAACTGGTGGACGTGATAAAGGTCGTTGATATGGCCGGTGAAAGATGCCTGGAAAGGGAACTGGTGTTAATAAGGGTTAATGTGGACGGAAAATCCAAGGAAGAGCTCATGAATATCGTGAATATTTTCAGGGCAAAGGTCCTGGATGTGTCGAACGAGACTTTTATCGTCGAACTTTCCGGAACGGATGAAAAAATCAGCGGTTTTGTTGAAATGATGAAAAGTTTCGGTATAAAGGAAATGTCGAGGACGGGCACTATCGCTATGACAAGGGCAAAAAAAATAAAAACAAATTCTGGAAAGGAGCAGTAGAAATGGTAAAAGTGTATTATGACAAGGACGCGAATTTAGCTGTTTTAAAGAACAAGACGGTGGCCATAATCGGTTATGGTTCCCAGGGCCACGCGCACGCGCAGAACCTGCAGGATTCGGGAATTAATGTGGTGGTCGGATTAAGGGAGGGCTCAAGGCACTGGAACGAGGCGGCCGAGGCAGGCCTGAAGGTTATGAGCGTGAAAGAAGCCGCCAATGAGGGCGATGTTGTCATGATGCTTGTTCCGGACCAGATACAGGCGAAAATATACAGGGAATCCGTCGAACAGTCAATGAAGCCGGGAAAAGCGCTCGCTTTTGCGCACGGCTTTTCCATCCATTTCGGCCAGATAGTACCGCCCAAAAATGTAGATGTCATAATGATAGCCCCGAAGGGCCCGGGCTCCATGGTAAGAAGGCAGTACCAGGAAGGCAAGGGAGTCCCGTCGCTTATAGCCATCCACCAGGACGCCACGGGTAAGGCAAAGGACATCGCATTGGCGTATGCTTCCGGCAACGGCGGCGGCAGGGCCGGAATAATTGAGACGGATTTCAAGGAAGAGACCGAGACCGATCTTTTCGGCGAACAGGCAGTGCTATGCGGCGGAACTTCGGCTTTGATAAAAGCCGGTTTTGAAACGCTTGTTGAGGCCGGCTACCAGCCCGAGATGGCCTATTTTGAATGCTGCCATGAACTCAAGCTTATAGTGGATTTAATATATGAGAAAGGCATAACTGGAATGAGATACTGGATATCGGATACGGCGAAATACGGCGATATTACCAGGGGCCCAAGGCTGATAACTTCCGAGACGAAAAAGGAAATGAAAAAGATCCTTACCGAGATTCAGACTGGGGTTTTCGCGCGCGAGTGGCTCATGGAAAACCAGGTCAACAAACCGGTATTCAACGCACTGTTGAGAAAAGACGAGCACCACCAGATAGAGGAAGTGGGAAAGAACCTGCGCAAAATGATGCCGTGGATACACGAGAAAAAAGAGGCGGCGGCGCCGGCGGCAAAGGCAGTTAAAAAGCAGAAAAAAGCAAAAAAGAAATAAAATAAAGTTCAGGGCAAAAGGGCCCGGGAAAGAACCCCGGGCCCTTATCCCGACGGGCTTTAAATCCGAACGAAAGGAAGGCGGCACATATGGCAAACGACAGGGTACTGATATTTGACACGACCTTAAGGGATGGAGAACAGGTCCCGGGCGCGTCGCTCACGAAGTCTGAAAAACTGGAGATTGCAAAACAGCTTGAAAAGCTCAACGTTGACATCATAGAAGCCGGGTTCCCGATTTCATCACCGGGCGACATGGAATCGGTGAAGGAAATCTCAAAGACCCTTAAAAAACCCGTTATAGCCGGATTGTGCAGGGCCGTTAAAAAGGACATAGATGCCTGCGCCCTGGCCCTGAAGCCCGCGAAGAAACCAAGGATACACGTTTTTATAGGAACGTCTCCACAGCATGTGAAGTTCATAACCAGGACCACTGATGAGGAAGTATTGCGGCGCGCCGTGGAAGCCGTTAAATACGCGCGTAAATTCTGCGACGACGTGGAATTTTCCGCGATGGACGCAACCCGCACAGGTTTTGATTACCTGTGCAGAATTGTCGAGGAAACAATTAAGGCGGGGGCGGTGACAATAGATTTGCCCGATTCCGTCGGATACACAACTCCGGAGGAATACGGAGCGCTCATGAGGAACATAATGAATAAGGTCCCGAATATCAATAAGGCGGTCATAGCGGTTCACTGCCACAACGATCTGGGCATGGCGACGGCAAATTCTCTTTCAGCGGTAATGAACGGCGCGAGGCAGATAGAATGCACCATTAATGGACTCGGTGAAAGGGCTGGAAATGCCTCGCTTGAAGAGGTTGTCATGGCGTTAAAAACAAGGAAAGATTTTTACGGGCTCGATACGGGCATAAAAACAGAAGAAATATACAAAGCCTCAAAAATGGTATCAAGGCTCACCGGAATGCCGGTTCAGCCGAACAAGGCCATAGTGGGTGCTAACGCGTTCGCGCACGCGTCCGGCATACACCAGGATGCCATCTTAAAGAACGAGACGACATTCGGAATAATGACGCCCCAATCAATAGGAATCCCGGGGCATGAGCTGGTATTGACCAGCAGGTCCGGCAGGCACGCTCTCGCCCACAGGCTTGAGGAATTGGGGTATAAAACCGGAGAGGCTGAGATGACGAATGTGATTTACCCAAAATTCCTTGAGATAGCCGACAAGAAAAAAGAGGTCTTTGACGACGACCTGATAACAATGATGACGGGACAGGGCAAAAAAGGAAAAGACAGCTTCCACCTTGAATCGATATATTCGGCGACGGGAAGCAGCATAATTCCCACAACGACCGTGGAACTAAGCAAGGCGGGGCAGAAATATGTGGCTGCGGCGACCGGCGACGGGCCGGTGGACGCGACATACAAGGCGATAAATGAGATAGTCAAGGCCGATCTGATACTGATCGATTATCAGATAAAGTCGGTGACAAAAGGAGAAGGCGCGCAGGGAGAAGTCACCATAAGGACTAAAAAAGGCGATGTTGAGTTGACTGCGCGAGGGATATCCACGGATATAATCGAGGCAAGCGCGAAGGCGTATCTGAACGCGCTGGGCAAGTTTGAAAATATGAAAGGCAAGAAATAACAGGAGGTGCAAGTATGTCAATGAACATAGCGGAAAAGATACTGGCTTTTAAGTCGGGAAAAAAAGCGGTCGAGCCGGGCGAACTGGTGATAGCGGATATAGACCTGGTGCTGGCCAACGATATCACTGCGCCAATCGCCATAAAGGAATTCAGGGCGTCGGGCGCCAAAAAAGTCTGGGACCGCACAAAAGTGGCGCTGGTGCCGGATCATTTTACCCCGAATAAGGATATCAAGTCCGCGGAGCAGGCGAAAATGCTGCGCGAATTCGCCCATGAACAGAAACTCACCCATTATTACGACCAGGGAGAAGTGGGAATTGAACACGCACTTTTGCCGGAACAGGGCGTGGTGGTGCCCGGGGATCTCGTCATCGGGGCTGACTCGCACACTTGCACATACGGCGCGCTCGGGGCATTCGCGACAGGCGTGGGGTCAACAGACGCGGCTTTCGGCATGATGACAGGCAAGGCATGGTTCAAGGTGCCGGAATCTATAAAATTTGTTTATAAGGGAAAATTGAATAAATGGGTCTCGTCAAAGGACCTGATACTTCACACCATAGGCGACGTCGGTGTGGACGGGGCGCTTTACAAGGTCATGGAATTTACCGGTCCGGTTATAGACAAACTTTCCATGGACGCGAGGCTTACCATGTCAAATATGGCAATTGAAGCGGGCGGAAAAGCCGGATTGATGAACCCCGACGAAACCACACTGGAATATGTAAAAGGACGCGCGCAGCACAAATGGAAGGTATTCACCTCGGATAAGGACGCGAAATATGAAAAGGTTATAGAGTACGACTGCTCAAAGATAGAGCCTGTTGTTTCGTGCCCGAGCCTGCCGGAGAATACAAAACCGGCTTCAAAGCTGTCAAAAGTTGCGGTGGACCAGTCTGTGATAGGTTCCTGCACGAACGGACGCATGGAGGACCTCAGGATTGCGGCAAAAATATTAAAGGGCAAAAAAGTTAATTCCAGGGTAAGATGCCTGATATTCCCGGGGACAAAGGATATATATCTGCAGGCTTTGAAAGAGGGGTTAATTGAAACTTTTGTAAAAGCCGGCGCGATATTTTCCATGCCGACATGCGGGCCGTGCCTGGGCGGGCACATGGGCATTCTCGCGAAAGGCGAGACCGCGATATCCACGACAAACAGGAATTTTGTGGGCAGGATGGGCAGCACGGAAAGTTCGGTTTATCTTGCGTCGCCGGCCGTGGCCGCGGCGTCAGCGATACTGGGCCGCATAGGCACACCGGAAGACTTGAAATAAACATAATATTATCAGGAGGCTGTATATGAAATTAACTGGGAAAGTATGGAAATTCGGGAACGATATAGACACCGACCTTATAATACCGGCCAGGTATCTGAATACCTCGGATCCGGCGGAGCTCGCAAAGCACTGCATGGAAGACGCGGATAAGACCTGGGCGGAAAAGGTGCAAAAGGGTGATATCATTGTGGCCGGGAAAAATTTCGGATGCGGCTCCTCGCGCGAGCACGCACCGGTGGCCATAAAGGCCGCGGGCGTCGCATGTGTTATTGCGAAGGATTTTGCCAGGATATTTTACAGAAACTCGTTCAACATAGGGCTTCCGATATTCGAGTCCGAGGAAGCGTCGCTGAAAATTGCGCAGGGAGACACTGTGGAAATAGACGCGGATAACGGCGTTATAAAAAACATCACAAAGAACGAGAAATACGCCGTAAAACCCATACCGCCTTTTATGCAGGAACTTGTCAACGCGGGCGGACTGATAGCATACGGAAAAATGAAATTTAAAATAAAATAAGAAAACAAAAGGAGAGATGTAATGAGCAAAACGTACAACATCGCTGTAATGGGCGGGGACGGAACCGGCCCGGAAGTTCTTGCGGAGGGAATAAAAGTATTAAAGGTTGCCGCTGAAAAACACGCGGTACAGCTCCACTTTGTGGATTATGACCTTGGCGGAGAGAGGTATATGAAAACCGGGGATCTTGTTCCGGATTCATGCATTGAGGAATTCAAAAAGGTTGATGCTATTTATCTTGGAGCCATCGGGCATCCAGATGTAAAACCGGGTATTCTTGAAACCGGCATACTCTTAAAGCTCCGTTTTGTGCTTGACCAGTATATTAATTTAAGGCCGGTTAAACTTTATCCCAACGTGGAAACACCGTTGAAAGACAAGGGGCCGGAGGATATTGATTTTGTGGTCATCAGAGAAAATTCCGGCGGAATATATACCGGAATGGGCGGAGCGGTAAAAAAAGGGACGCCAAACGAGATTGCAACGCAGATTATGGTCTATTCACGTTTTGAAGTTGACAGGTGCCTTAAATACGCTTATGAATTAACAAGGAAACGCAACAAAAAAAATATGCTTACCCTTGTTCACAAAAGTAACGTCCTCACTCACACCGGAGATTTGTGGGTAAGGGCACACAAGGAAATGGGCGACAGGGATTTTAAGGACATAAAGCAGGATTACGCACATGTTGACGCTACCACCATGTGGTTCGTGAAAAATCCGGAATTTTTTGATGTTATCGTAACAGAAAACCTTTTCGGCGACATTATTACCGACATTGGCGCCATGATACAGGGAGGAATGGGAATAGCAGCGGGCGGAAATATTAATCCCGAGGGAGTTTCCATGTTCGAACCAATCGGAGGCTCGGCCCCGAAATATACCGGTAAAAATGTCATAAACCCGCTCGCCGCAATTAATGCCGCGGCGATGATGATGGACACGCTTGGAGAGACAAAAGCGGCAAAGGCCATTGACAACGCCGTCACAGAGGCGCTTAAGTCCGGAAAAATCAAGTCAATGTCCGCCGGAAAGATGGGAATGGGAACCAGGGAACTCGGGGATTATGTGGCTTCACTGGTAAAATAAACAGTTAAAAAAACATAAACTTAAAAATATACGGAGGCTTTAAAATGAAAGAATATAACGTCGCCATCATGGGCGCGACGGGCGCGGTCGGCGAAGTCATGCTGGACATTCTGGAAGAGAGGAAATTTCCAGTAAAAGGGCTGAAACTGCTTGCTTCAGAGAGGTCAGTCGGTAAAAAAATGAAATATCAGGGAAGGGATGTCGCCGTCGAACTGCTGACAAAAGATTCTTTTAAGGGCGTTGATATCGTGCTGGCGTCAGCGGGCGCTTCCATATCAAAGCAGTTTGTTGGGGATATCCTGGCGGCAAACGCCATGATAATCGACAATTCATCGGCATTCAGAATGGAAACGGATGTACCGCTTGTGGTGCCCGAGATAAACCCCGAGGACTGCAGGTTGAACAAAGGGATAATAGCAAACCCGAACTGCACGACCATAATAGCAATCGTTCCTTTAAAGCCCCTGCATGACGCCGCGAATATTAAAAGGATGGTCATTTCATCTTACCAGGCGGCGTCGGGCGCGGGAGCAAAGGGGATGGCCGAACTTGAACAGCAGGCCAGGGATTGGGCCGCGGGCAACCCGTTAAAGGTGGAAAAATTCGCGTACCAGCTTCTCTGGAACGTAATACCGCATATAGATGTCTTTACGGATAATGGATATACAAAGGAAGAGATGAAGGCCGTCAATGAAACAAGGAAAATCATGCACGCGCCGGATATGAAAATTGCATCAACGACTGTCAGGGTGCCTGTATTGCGCGCGCATTCCGAATCGATACTCATCGAGACTGAAAAGAAACTTACGGCCGCGGAAGCCAAAAAGATTCTGGCCAATGCTCCGGGAGTGACGCTGGAAGATGACCCGGCAAACAAAAAATATCCGATGCCGCTTTTCACGTCAGGCAGGGATAATGTCAGCGTCGGAAGGATAAGGGAGGACCTATCTTCTGACAGAGGGCTGAACCTGTGGGTTTCAGGGGATCAGATAAGGAAAGGCGCGGCGTTGAATGCGGTGCAGATAGCGGAGATTGTGGCAAAAGAAGGATTAAAATAATATATTTTTAAAACAATTCGGGCCCGGGCGAATGCCCGGGCCTTTTTTTTAAAACAGTTTGTGTGCCTGATTTTTGTAGGGGCCGCCCTATGTGGCGGCCAGCACCTGTGGTTGTTGCCGTGCGGTCGGGATTTTTTTACGTCCGTCGTCCGAAGTTTTGCCTGAGGTAGACACGAAGAAAAAACGGTGACATTATAGTTTTACCTTTACTTAATTCACGCAGTAGTTATTGTTGGACGACTGGCCATAAAAAAATCCCGACCGCACGGCAAGCCTTGTTTTAACTTATAACTTCCCCTTTTTTATATACAAAACCCCGGGATTTTGCTGTATAATGTACTTCCACGATAAAACATGATTAATTAAATGATTGAACAGGGAGGCTTATAAAATGATCAAACGTTATACTCTGGAAAAAATGGGGACATTATGGACCGAAGAGGCAAAATTCCAGTCATGGCTTGATGTTGAAATAGCGGTTTGCGAAGCATGGGCCCAAAAGGGAAAAATACCAAAAAAAGATCTGGCTGTCATAAAGAAAAAAGCGGCATTTAATATTGATGAAATAGAAAAAATTGAGCTGAGGACCAGGCATGACCTTATCGCCTTCACGGAATCTGTCGCAAACCATGTGGGCAAAGCGTCAAGGTACATTCACATGGGTATTACATCATCGGATGTTGTGGATACGGGATTCGCGATAAGGCTCGTAAAGGGGTGCGACATAGTGATGGAGGATACAAAAACCCTCATTAAAACCCTTAAAAAACTGGCCGTAAAACATAAATATACCGTCCAGATAGGCCGTACACATAACGTCCATGCCGAGCCGATAACGTTCGGGCTCAAAGTGCTTGTGTGGTATTTCGAGATGAAGCGCAGCCTCGATAGGCTTGCGGCCGCTAAAGAGGATATCCGCGTGGGCAAGCTTTCAGGCGCTGTGGGCAACTACGCCAATATACCGCCTGAGGTCGAGAAAATAGCCATGCAAAAAATGGGGCTAAAAAGGGCGGAGATAGCAAACCAGGTCATCCAGCGCGACAGGTACGCGTATTTAATGACTGTAATGGCTGTCGCGGCGGGATCAATTGAAAAAATAGCCACTGAAATCAGGAACCTTCAGCACACCGAAATACTTGAAGTTGAGGAGCCGTTCGCAAAGGGGCAGAAAGGCTCTTCAGCCATGCCTCACAAGAGAAATCCTGTCGTTTGCGAGCAGATCACGGGGCTTGCGAGGGTTATAAGGTCGAATTCCATCGCTTCTCTGGAAAATATAACACTGTGGCACGAAAGGGATATTTCTCACTCTTCCGTCGAGAGGATTATTGTTCCGGACAGCTTCATACTTCTGCATTACATTATAAATAAGATGACCTGGGTTCTTGACGGCCTGCAGGTGTATCCTTCCAACATGAAACGGAACCTTCACTATCTGAAAGGGGCGATTTTTTCCCAGAGACTGCTATTGGCGCTCGTCCAAAAAGGCGTATCACGCGAACAGTCCTATGAAATAGTGCAGAGGAACGCAATGAGGGTATGGGGCGGCGAATCGCCGGATTTCATTACTTCTCTGCTGGCAGACGACGACATAAAGAAAAACTTTGACGCGAAGGAGCTTGATCCGATATTTGACGTTAATTATTACCTGAAATACGTGGACGAGTTCTTCAAAAGGGCGGAATGATGCGCCTATGAATTAAATAAGCTTTGTTTTCGTATAGAGGGGGCTTGCCCCCTCTAAAACAGTAAGGGGGAAAGAAATGCCATTGATTAAAATTCACATGAGGGACGGCAAGACGAAGGAACAGAGGAAGGCGGTTATGGACGGGGCGCATGCCGCGCTTGTGTCGGCCTTTAAAATACCGGTAAATGACAGGACAATCCTTTTAACCGAATACGACGCGGATCATTTTGACGGCAGGGACGAGAATTATATCATAGTGGAGATACTGGCGTATTCCGGCAGGACAAAGGATATGAAAAGGGATCTGTTTAAAAAAATAGTGGAAAATGTCTGCAAAGGCTCAAAACTTGTGCCCACTGATATTTTTGTTGTTGTAAATGACATACCAAAGGATAACTGGGGAATACGCGGCGGTTTGATGGCTTCAGAGGTTGACCTGGGTGTAAACAAGTCCGCAAAATAATAAACTATTTCTTATAACAATTGTTTTTACGGGGTGATCATGGATAAATATCAGGCGGTGTTTTTTACGGCTGCCACCATCCTTATAATAATATTTTCCTGGTTTATCTCCATACGCCGGGGCAGGTACCACGGCATAGCCCGATTTTTTGCCTTTGAAAGCATAACACTTTTGGCCGTGATGGCCGCAAAGTACTGGTTTTTGGCCCCTTTTTCACCGCTTCAAACGGCATCGTGGATATTCCTGCTTTTTAGCATATATACAGCCGTCACCGGTTTTTTACTGCTCGTATCCATGGGCAGGCCAAAGCGGCTTGTAGAATTCGAGGAAACAACAAAGCTTGTGACTAACGGCATGTATAAATACATCAGGCATCCACTATATTGTTCCCTTGTCTTGCTGGGGGCCGGTATATTTTTAAAACATATATCCACAGCCAGTCTCATTCTGGTTATAATAAATACTCTTGCGCTTTATATAACGGCGCGGATGGAAGAATCGGAGATGATTAAAGGCTTCGGGGATGAATACAGAAAATATATGAAGGTTTCAAAGATGTTTATTCCGTTTATATTTTAAAAGGCGGGTAAAATGAAGAAAAAACCGAAAAAGAAAAAAACGGCTGCGGCAAAAAAACACTGGTACTGGAACGAGTCATGCCAGTGCGTGGAGAGGGCATCTGACAGTGATATAAAGGCAGGCAGGGTAAAAAGGTGCAAATCGGCGGATGAATTAAAAAAGGAACTCTGTAAATGATATTTGACCGCACACACTCATTTGAAAAAGCGTACAGGGAGCTTCCCGGCAATGTTAAAAAAGTCTTTCTTGAAAAAATATCCCTTATGGAACAGCATTTTGACCATCCCTCTTTGCGCATCAAAAAGATTACGGATGCAAACGGCATATACGAGGGAAGCGTTAATATGCATTACAGGTTTACATTTCAGCTGATTGAAGGCGGCATACTTTTAAGGAACATAGGCCGCCACGACACGGTGCTCTCGCACAGATAACAGGATAGCATTTGATTATGCCTCATCATAGGTACTGTCGGAAAACCAGCAAAGGGTTTTCTGACAGTACCTATGTATGCCGGAAACCAGGCTAATTATGGAATAAATGCGTTATTCAAAAGGTTTTCTCATATTATTGAATGTGTAATTTTTTTGTTTAAACGCAGGATGTTTGTGGTGTTAGCTTCTACTAACTTATGGGTTTTATACCCGCGCCTGTTGCGATGATTTATTCAACAATCGAATTATTTTGTTTTTAAAAATTAAAAAATCAAAAGAAAATTAAAAAATCCTCCGGCATATTTTAAATTATTATAAAAAAAATGAAAATTTTAAATAAATGCATTCAATAAAAAGTCTTTAAAATAAGGCAAATAATAGGCCGTGAAAATAAAAGAAAAATATATGAACTTTTCTGCTTTTTATTCTTGACAATATTTGATGATTTTGTTATATTCATATCACTGAAAGACAAAAAGATTTCAGAGTGTTCTTGAAAAAAAGGAAAATAGAGAATAGAGTAGTTTGTCCCATTTTCAGGTTGTTTTAAAATAAGCCTTTAAACTAAAAGCTTTTTAAAACGGACTTAGAAAACCAGCGAAGTTTGCTGCAGAGAATATAAAGCAGCGGGAATGAAAAAAATACAGAATCCCGAGTGGGTGAGTATTCACCCATCTTGACTTTTTGTATTCTATATGATATGTTGATCGCTCAATGCGAGAAACAAAGTATGTTCTTTACTAGAAAACTAGAGAGAGATTGAGTTTCGCCTTGGCCAGGATAATAGTTCTTTGGAGAGTTTGATTCTGGCTCAGGACTAACGTTGGCGGCGTGCCTAATACATGCAAGTCGTGCGGAATACTGTAGCAATACAGTATTTAGCGGCAAACGGGTGAGTAATGCATGGGTAACATCCCCTTAAGACCGGGATAACACCTCGAAAGAGGCGCTAATACCGGATGTGGTAACGAGGTCCCAAGACCTTGTTATTAAAGGGAGGCCTCTACTTGTAAGCTTTCGCTTAAGAATTGGCCCATGTACAATTAGCTAGTTGGTAAGGTAACGGCTNNGCGTGAGGGATGAAGGTCTTCGGATTGTAAACCTCTTTTGACAGGGAATAAGTGTAACAAAGCTAATATCTTTGTTGCTTGACGGTACCTGTAGAATAAGCTACGGCTAACTCTGTGCCAGCAGC
>PLPI01000063.1 GCA_003159495.1 candidate division FCPU426 bacterium
ACAATAACTGACACAGTAACTGCGACGGTAACGCCTACAGCGACAGAAACAGTAACACAGACAATAACCGAGACATCGACACCTACATCAACAAATACAGTAACCCAGACGGTAACGCCTACAGTAACTTCAACAGTGACGCAGACAATAACAGAAACATCAACGTCGACAGTAACTGATACGGTTACTGCAACTGTAACCCAGACAGCAACTGAAACGGCTACCCAGACGGTAAGCCAGACGGTAACGCCTACTGTTACAGCGACTGTAACACAGACAATAACAGAGACATCAACGCCGACAGCCACAAATACAATGACACAGACAGTGACGCCTACAGTAACTGAAACTGTAACACAAACGGCAACGCCGACTTCGACACAGACATATACAAACACGATAACAAGTACCTTTACCCCGACAAATACAGTTACGTTGACCGACACAATGACTGTAACTCCGACAGTTACACGGACAATTACATCCACAGTAACAAGTACGGTTACTTCCTCAATAACCCAGACAGCAACGCCGAGCGTGACCGCGACAGTGACATCAACGGTGACCACTACGGCGACTAAGACGGACACGACGACTATCACGACGACTGTTACCCAGACTTCGTCGCCGACAATAACGTTGACTGCTACTTCCACATACACACAGACATCAACGCCGACCGGCACGCGCACATATACGGCGACTTTGACATTCACGTCGTCGCCTACTTTCACGGCAACGCGTACTTATACATCAACATATACCCAGACAGTGACCGAAACAAGCACATCGCCGAATACGGCCACATCCACAATGACATCCACATGCACGTATACGCCGACGTCAACACGTACATCAACTTCTACTATAACGAATACCTGGACCGTTTCGCCGACATACACCGCGTCGCCGACTGTATCGCCGACGCCTATATTTGAAATGATAATTGATGTGTATAACTCCGCCGGCGAGGTTGTAAAACATCTTATGGTAACAGGTTCGTATTCTGTGCCGGATAATTTTACAATAAACAATTCAACCTTCAGCCCGGATGATGGCGGCAAGGCCCAGATAATTGTTGATCAGACAACAACTTACTGGGATGGGACAAATGACCAGAATCTGGCCGTACAAAACGGAATTTATTATGTAAAAGTTGATGTCGTGGACAAATATGGAATAAACCATACGCTTGTTCAGGCTGTTACCGTATTGACCAACAGCATCAGCGCGGAATTCAGGATATACAACAGCGCCGGCGAAGTGGTAAAGAATATCCCTGTTACGCTTGCATCGACTGGTTCCAGCGTGCTTACTGCAGGCGCAAAAGTATTCGCACCGGGCAAATCAAGCAGCGGCGCTCTTAATACCGTTGAGTTCACCTATATGGGACAGGAAATAAAGTGGGATGGAACGAATGATCCCGGACAAATTGTGGATAACGGTGTATATACCGCGGCTATAGTAACCACGGATAAGAATGCGTATACAACAGTGGCAACTGCTGAAATCACGGTATTGCACGACGCATATGAATTATTGAATAATCTGAGGATAATACCGAATCCTGTAAACAATGCCAACAATACGGTTCTTCATATAAAATATGATGCGGTAAGCGGCGCAAAAATAACGGCGAAGATATACAATATGGCCGGGGAACTTGTAAAAGTCCTGCAGGATAATACGAATGCTGGTGAAGTTGTCTGGGATCTGAGCGTTGACCGCAAAATAGCTGGCGGGTTGTATGTAGCCGTAATCTCGGCCGGAACTGACAGCGGCATGAGGAAGACAATTATTGGAAAGTTCGTGATATTGAGGTAAAAAGAATAAGCGGCTTTTTCAGGGAAAGCACAAACCGGGGCACGGATAAACCGTGCCCCGGACAATTTTAAGAGATCAGATAAATGGAAAAAGTTATTACAGGGAGGGGCTTTGAAGATTCTCAATGATAATTTTGAAAGGTATTTAAGCGACGAATCAAATATAAAAAGCAGGAATATTGAATCTGTGTATATACCCGACAATGATATGGAAATTTCCGAACTGCTTGCAAAAGAAACCCCTATAACCGTATTTGCCGGGGGGACAGGAATTGCAGCCGGCGCCACGGCTGATGAAGGCTCGGTCATATCAATGGAAAAATTCCAGTTTCTGCATATAGAACCGGAACTTTGCGAGGTCTCTGTCGGGGCGGGAGTTAGCCTCAGGGACCTGAACAATGCTCTGGCGCAAAACGGCCTCTGGTATCCCGCTGATTCCACGGAGCAGTCCGCAACAATCGGCGGTAATGCGGCGACATGCGCATGGGGGACAAGAAGCTATAAATACGGCTCTATAAGGAACTATATAAACGCAGTTCATGTAATAATACCCGGCGCGGGAAATATAAGAATATCAAGGGGTGAAAATATAACCGCGGGTTATTTGTTCTCCGGGGATATAAATACGGGGGGAAAAACAATATCCCTTTCAGCCCGCAATCAAGCCGGGGTTAAACTGGCGGATACTGTTGCGGGGTTTCCTAAAAAAAACAGCGCCGGATATTATATGAAAAAAGATATGGATATAATCGACCTGTTAATAGGGAGTGAAGGAACGCTCGGCATAATTACCATGCTTGAACTTACCGTACCAAAAATTCCGTATGATATTACGGCTTTCATGGGATATTTCAACTGTACCGGAGAAGCCTTTGATTTTATAGAAAAGGTAAAATCGGTAAAAGGGGAATTCATGCCGTGTTCAATAGAATTCATGGATTCTGAATCCCTTAAAATACTTAAAGAAGATTCTTTTAAAGTAAAAGAGGCGGATGCGGCCGTATTTCTTGAGATTGAAACCCCCGGGGTGGAAGATCCGGACGGAGTGGTTGAATTTGCCTCAGAACTCTTTAAAACCTCCGGCATCGGGGGAGAAGATGTCATCGTATCTTCAACAAAGGATAAGAAAGATTACATTTATTCCATCAGGGAAGGGCTGCCGAATGGAATTAATAAACGCGTAAGGGCGGCAGGCATGAAGAAATTATCCACTGATTTTTCTGTTAATAACGGCAGGGAAGGCGAGTTGCTTGAAATTTACAATGAAATGAGGGGCAGAGCCGGTATAAAGTCGGTTTTATTCGGGCATGCCGGGGACAACAACCTTCACCTGAACTTTATACCCGGCAGCGACGAAGAATATGCCAGGGCACGGGTAATATACGAAGAGGCCTGCCGTAAGGTCGGAACCATCGGCGGAACAATAGCCGCTGAACACGGGGTCGGTAAATTGAAGAAGGGGCTGCTGAAATATATGTACGGTCCGGAAATATTATCGGCAATGGGAGCCGTCAGGGAAAAATTTGATCCGGGATATTTGCTCAACAGAGGCAACGTTATCTGATGGAAAAAACAGCTGTTGATAATGCGGCAGGCCGTGCCGCCGCGCTTGATGTTTATGATTTTAAGGGCGGCATGCTTGTTAAAGCCGGCGCGGTTTTTAAGGCGGGCTCTGTTGAAAGGCTTAAAAAAGAGGAAATTCCTTTTGTTTATACAGCCGGCGGGGATATAAGCGTAAACGCCATTTATAACGCGTCGACAACCGCGGAAATGCTTAAAGTCCTGTGGAACTTTATGAAAACCGGCGGTGAAAAAGCGGATATCCTGAAATGTTACAGTATTGACCAGGTAAAACAGTTTATTTCATATTCCAGGGAATCATCCGCAAAACTGGCTTACGGGCATGTACTTGGATTTTTTGCCGCAGTCATGCTTAAAGAGATAAAAAATTCAGTGGAAAAATATTACGATTTTTATGATTACAGGAGCCGGGAATCGTACAACAATTATCATGCTGTTAATACCGCCTGCCTTTGCGGCATAATCGGCGCTAATATGGGGCTCAGCGACGGCGAGGTAATAGACCTTATTACCGGAGCCGCATTAATTGATATAAAAATGGGGCTCTATGAATTTGTCAATGAAAACAGGGGGCTCAATGCGCTGGAAAAAGAGGAAATGAGCGGGCATGCCATGGCGGGTTTTGAGGCAATAAGGGGTATTTACGGGATACCGTCCAGGGCGGCGGCAATTATCCTGCGGCATCATGAACGGTTTAACGGCGGCGGGTACCCGAAAGGTTTAAAAAACAGCGATATAACAATTCCTGCGAGGATTGCCGCGGTTGCCGATGTTTATGATTCTATGACGAGCCGCAGGCCTTTCAGGGCGCCTTTTTATCCCGACGAGGCATGGGAACATATCTCAAAAAATTCAGGGGTGCTTTTTGACCCTGACGTAGTATCGGAATTTAAAAGAACCGTTCCAAAATACAGCCCCGGGGACCGGGTCGTACTGGCCTCGGGTAAAAACGCGGTGGTAATATCAAACGCTTACGGATGTCCGGAAACTCCGGAGATAGTAATTGAAAAAAACGGGCAAAGTGCTATAATCTCTTCCGGCGAAGAGGCGAAAAATTACGTCGTTAAAACAATTTTATCAATGCGTTAAAGGAGCAATTATATGGCAAGAATAATTTCCGTGGCGAATCAGAAGGGCGGTGTGGGCAAAACCACCACCACGGTTAATACCGCAAGCGCCATCGCGGCGCGCGGCAAGAGAGTTCTTATAGTGGATATCGACCCGCAGGGAAATTCCACGCTTGGGCTGGGGTTTGACAAGGAAAATGACGATGAAAACGTCTATAACCTTTTGATATCAGACACACCCGCGGTAAATGTGATTAAAAAAACAGCCTTTGAAAATCTTGATATTATACCATCCAATATTGAACTCACCGGAGCGGAAGTGGAACTTGTAAATGAAGAGGAACGGGAAACAAGGCTGAAAAGAGGGCTGGAACCTGTCAGAAAAGATTATGATTATATTTTTATCGACTCTCCGCCTTCGCTCGGACTGCTTACATTAAATTCACTGGTTGCCTCTGATTCCGTCATGATTCCGATGCAGTGCGAGTTTTATGCCCTGGACGGGCTCGGGCAGCTGTTAAGCACCATAAGCATAGTTAAGGAATCGTTCAACCCGCGCCTGGTTATTGAAGGCGTTGTGATAACAATGTTTGACGGCCGTACAAGCCTTTCCATACAGGTGGTTGAGGAGATAAAAAAGAAATTTAAGGACAGGGTTTATGATACGGTAATCCCCAGGAATGTAAGGCTGTCGGAGGCGCCGAGTTTCGGGCAGCCGATAGACGTATATGACAGGAATTCAAAAGGCGCGGCGGCATATGACAGGCTCGCGGCGGAAATTACCGGAATAAAAGAGGCGCACAAAAGCGCCGTACGAAAGGGGCAATAATATGGCAAGACAGGCTCTTGGAAAAGGGCTGGAGGCCTTGATACCGGGATCAAGATTAAGGGCTTCAGCTTCAAACGCGCAGAAAGGCTCCCTTGAAATAGCCATAAACGACATTAGGGCAAACCCGAACCAGCCGAGAAAAAGGTTCGCGCCGGAGAAACTTGAAGAATTGATAAAATCCGTAAAAGCAAAAGGAGTTATTGAACCGCTGATAGTAAAAGAAAACGGCGGCAAGTATGAGCTTATTGCGGGCGAGCGCAGGTTTATCGCGGCACAGCGCGCGGGATTGAAAACCGTTCCCGTAATAATTAAAAATGTTTCCAGCGCGGAGCAGTTGGAAATTGGGCTGATTGAGAATATTATGAGGCAGGACCTGAATCCGGTAGAAGAGGCCATGGCGTTTAAAAACCTGATGGAAAGTTATAAATGCACCCAGGAGGAACTCGCCGACCGCATCGGTAAAAACAGGGTGAATCTTGCGAATATTATAAGGGTTTTAAAGCTTCCCGCAGAGGTCCAGCAATACCTTATTAATGAGGAACTTTCGCTGGGTCATGCCAAGGTTTTGCTGGGCATTGAGGATAAATCAAAAATTAAAATGATAGCGGACCAGGCTGTGAGAAAGTCGCTGTCAGTAAGGGAGCTTGAGGCCCTTATTGAAACCGGAGTTAAAAAAAAGGGAACGTCAAGGCAGGCTGCGGGCGCGTCCGCAGAGATGAAAAGCATCGAGAATAAAATGAAGATCCGTTTCGGCACCAAGGTAAGCGTCAAGGGCGGATATAAGAACGGCAGGATAGAGATAGAATATTACAGTTCCGAGGATTTTGAGAGGATAATAGAAACGCTCGGCATAAAATAAAATCCTTAAAAAAACAAAAGGCCGGCTTGACGCCGGCCTTTTTTATTGTAAAAAAAATTACTTCGGTTTTTTAATGGGTGCGTTAGATGCTTTCTGGACCTCTGCGGAGAGCTGCTGAACCCACGCCTGGTATTCAGGGGTTATTTCCTTGAGCCTTTCCTTTGATTTTTCCAGCCATTGTGAATCCGGCGCGTAAAAAAGGTCCACAACGGTCTGGTATTCTACGTAAGCATTTTTCAGGGCATTATCGTCCATGAGCATTTCATATTCGATATCAGTGATCTCTTTTTTCTGTAGTTTTTCGTCATAATAGACTTTTTTTGCGGAGGGATTCCTGTAAAAATTAAGGTATTTTTCGCCTTCGTTATATTCCCTGTGGGCGCGCCTGACAACTTCAAAGGCTGCCATTATATATATAATAACGCCGACGGCAATAATAATACCTATTGTTATCAGGACATCTTTTTTGGAAAACTTCTTTTCTTCCATGGATTTAAACCTCCGTTAAATGAAATTTGTAAAAATTATAAGCTTAAAATATGCCTTTGTCAATTGACATTTTTCGTGTTAATGCAGTAAAATATGATGCCGGCCATTCCGGGTGAATACGGCGGTCTCTGATTGTTAACTGTATATAATAAGGAGAGGAAAATGAAAAAAAAAGAGGGAACTGCGGCGGAATACGGTATGAAATTGCTTGCCATAAGCTCGCGCACCGAGGCGCAGCTGGCGCGAAAAATGTCCGAAAAAGGATTTCCGGACGATGAAGTATCAAAGGCGGTTTCATATTTCAGCTCAAGGAACTTTATAAATGACGCTGAATATGCCGCCAAGGCCGTTGAAAAATATACAGGAACATCGTTCTTTTCAAAAGAAATGATCAGGGAAAAGCTGGCGGAAAAAGGCGTCGCGCCGGCGGTCATAGAGGGCGCCCTTGACGGGATATCAGACCGGGCCACGGGCGTGGCGGCACTTAAGGCGAAATTCGGGGCCGGGGAAAACAGCGGAAACGTCTTAAAACTAAGGCAAAAAGCGGCTATTTATTTGCAAACAAAAGGTTTTGATTATGATATAATTGAGGAAATTATTGAAAGTGAAATTAAAGGAGGAAATGAACTTGAACAGCAATGAGCTGAGAGCCTTATTTCTTAAATTTTTCGCGGAACGCGGGCATACCATAAAACCGTCATTTTCGCTTATACCGGACGACTCAACCCTGCTTTTTACAGTGGCGGGCATGGTGCCGTTCAAGAATAATTTCCTGGGGAAGGTCCCGCTCACATTTACAAGGGCGGCAACCTCGCAGAAATGCATAAGGACGAACGACATAGAAAACGTCGGGCGCACACGCAGGCACCATACTTTTTTTGAAATGCTGGGAAATTTTTCCTTTGGAGATTATTTTAAGGAAGACGCGATAAAATGGGGATGGGAATTTTTAACCACGGCGGTTAAGCTTCCGGCTGACAGGCTGTATGTGACCGTGTATCTTGACGACAACGAAGCCTTTGATATATGGAATAAAAAAATGAATATTCCGGCGGACCGCATATTCAGGCTCGGCAAAGAGACAAATTTCTGGGAAATGGGCACAGTCGGGCCGTGCGGCTACTGCAGCGAGATATATTATGATTTTGAAGCCGGAAAAAATGACAGGGTCACTGCAAAGGATATCGAAACAAACGACAACAGGTTCCTTGAAGTTTGGAACCTTGTTTTTACGCAGTTTGACAAGCAGGCCGACGGGTCGCTCGGGCCGCTCAAACAGAAAAACATCGACACCGGCATGGGGCTTGAAAGGCTTGCGGCGGTTTCGCAGGGAGTGCTTTCAAATTTTGAGACCGACCTTTTTATGCCGATTATAAAAGAGATAGCCGCGAAGGCCGGGACGGAGTATGGGAAAAAAGCCGAAGCTGATGTTTCAATGCGCGTTATAGCCGACCATGCCAGGGCGGTGACATTTTTGATAGGCGACGGGGTTCTGCCGTCGAATGAGGGGCGCGGTTATGTGCTGCGCAGGCTCATAAGAAGGGCGGTAAGGCACGGCAGGCTGCTCGGGTTTAAAGGGCCGTTTTTAAGCGATATCGTCCCTGTCATAATGGACATGATGGGCAAAGCGTATCCCGACACCGCGCAGAGGAAGGATTATATTATACAGATAATAAAGCTTGAAGAGGAAAAATTCCAGGAAACAATGGATAAGGGGCTTGAAATATTGAACCAGGAAATTGAGACGCTGAAAAAAAGCGTTTCTGCGGTGCTTCCCGGGGACGTGGCTTTCAAACTTTACGATACGTTCGGGTTTCCCCTGGAAATAACAGAGGAGATTCTCAAGGAACACTCGATGACAACCGACAGGGATTCATTTAAAAAGAACATGGAAGCCCAGAGGGAAGCCGCAAAAAAAGCATGGAAGGGCGTCAACCAGGATTCTCAGGAGACTGTTCCCGAGGAAATAATAAAGAATATACCGGAGACAAAATTTACCGGATATGACGGCTTTTCCGGGGAAGGATGCAGGGTGCTGGCCATGGTAAAAAATAGGATGAAAACAGATTCCCTGAAGCAGGGAGACAAAGCCCTTGTAATACTTGATAAGACCCCGTTCTACGGCGAAGGCGGCGGGCAGATGGGCGACAGGGGGGAACTGACGGCCGACGGGATGGTTGCCGAAGTGGTTGATACCCAGAAAAGCGAGGGAAGATACATACATCATGTTAATATCATAAAAGGCGGACTGCAGAGCACATCCATAGTAAAAGCGGAGGTTAATGCCGATTCACGTTCCGCAATAATGAAAAATCATACGGCTACGCACCTTCTTCAGGCGGCTTTAAGGTCAATACTCGGGGCGCACGTGGAGCAGGCCGGTTCATATGTGGGTCCGGACAGGCTGCGTTTTGATTTTACACATTTTGCTCCGCTTTCAGTGGAGGAGATCAAAAACGTTGAAAAAACAGTCAACGGCTGGATACAAAAATCAATGCCGGTTTCCGTGGATGTCATGACCGTGGATGACGCGAAAAAGACCGGGGCAATGGCGCTGTTTGAGGAAAAATACAAGGGCGATGTCAGGGTGGTTTCCGTGGGTTCAGTATCAAAGGAACTATGCGCGGGCACGCACCTGCACAATATCGGGGAGACAGGGCTCTTCAAGATAATTTCCTCGTCATCAACCGCGGCCGGTATAAGAAGGATCGAGGCCATAACCGGAGACGCCTCATATGCCAGGGTGCTGGATAATGAGGGTTTCATCAATGATATGAGGGAAACATTCAAAACCAACGGATTAAAGGAACTCGGAGAGAAGGTTGCCAGGCTTATAAAGGATAACAGGGAGCTTGAAAAGCAGGTAGAGGATGTAAAAAAAGCGGGCATAATGAAAAACATAGACGAATACATATCCTCCGCGGTTGATGTGGACGGGGTAAAGGTCATTACGCTGAAATTCGGAGATGTTGAAAAGGATGTTGTGCGCCAGCTTGGCGACGTGCTCAGGGAAAAGGTGAAAAAAGGGGTCATCGTTATAGCTTCGGCAGCCGGCGGCAGGATAAGTTTTTTATCCATGGTAACCGACGACCTGACCGACAGGCTTGACGCGTCAAAAATAGTGAAGCAGGTTGCTGCAGTGTGCGGCGGCGGCGGCGGCGGAAAAAAGAACATGGCCGAAGCCGGCGGCAGGGATGTCTCAAAAATAGACGAGGCGCTTTTAACCGTGGCAAAGGCGGTCAGGGGCCTATAATTTGAAAATAATATGTTTCGATCCCGGAACGGTGAGGATAGGCGTGGCGATTTCAGACGAAGCCGAGTACCTTTCCAGGGCCGTGGGTTTTATAAAAAATGACGAAAGGCTCGAACGGCTCCTGAAGGAACTTGCGCAAAAGGAGCCATTTTCCGCAATCGTGGTTGGGAACCCGCTCAACATGGACGGGACCAAAAACCCGCGGACTACACACGCGGATTTGCTCGCGGAAAAGCTGAAGTTTTTTTTTCCGGGAGTTCCGCTTGCCATGTGGGACGAGCGGCTTACCACGGCCGACGCGGAAGAGATAATGATAAGGGCAAATGTAAGCAGGAAAAAAAGAAAGAAAAAAATCGACAGCCTCGCTGCCGCCCTGATACTTCAGTCGTATCTGGACAGCAGGGGCCGGAGGAAATAATGTCCGTAAATCCAGCAGGGAAAACAAACGGGTCAAAAATTAGGTTTCTGCCGGCGGTGTGCCTGCTAGCTGCGGGGTTTCTTGCCGTGTCTTTTTTCGTGTCAATGCTTATACCGGCTTCGTACGGCGCGAAACAGGACAAAAAGGTCTATATAACCTACGGAATGGGATTCCGCAAAATAACATCCGAACTTGCCCGCCAGGGTTTGTTGCGTAATCCCGTTGTTTTTGACGCTTTTATCCTTGCCGGGGGGTTGCACAGGAAATTTAAGGCGGGCGAATACGAGTTTTCAACATCAGATAGCGCCCTTATCATTGCGGTAAAAATGATCACAGGCGACGTGGTAAAGCACAAGGTGGTCATACCGGAGGGGACCGATATCTACGGCGTGGCTGACGCCCTTTCCGCCGCGGGAATCGTAAACAGGGATGATTTTATAAACGCGGCCAGGAACCCGGATATTCTGAAAAAATGCGGTATTGACCGCCCGACGGCCGAAGGGCTGCTCTTTCCGGACACATATTATATAATACTCGGCGAAACGCCCGGAAAAATAATCAGCTCCATGTACCAGAGGTTCAAGGATAAATCCACCATAGACCCGGATAAAACATATAATGCGGCCGGATATAAAATAACAGGATATAAGGCGCTCATTCTCGCGTCCATTGTGGAAAAAGAATCAAAACTTGACGACGAAAGGCCCATGGTGGCATCGGTTTTTTACAACAGGCTGAAATCCCCGGAGGCATACCAGCGCAGGCTGGAGTCGTGCTCAACAGTCAGGTATGCCCTTAACAAAAGGACGGGAATCGTGACTTACAAGGACCTTAAGACGGATTCTCCGTATAATACTTATATCAGGATAGGCCTGCCGCCGGGGCCCATATGCAATCCCGGGGTTAAAAGCATGAATGCCGTATTGAATCCGGCCGTGACAAAATACAGGTATTTTGTACTTTACGAGAACGGAGAGCATACTTTTTCAGAGACGCTCGAGGCGCATGACAGGGCAAAGGGCATAAATAAAAAGATAAGGGACCAGCAGGAATGAAAAAAATCCTTGCCGTTATTCTGCTGTTTATGGCGCCCGCGGCCGTATTCTGCGATTCGATATACGACATGGTGGGAGACACACTTCCGGCAGGCAAGGTACAGATAGAATACAGGGAGAAGTTTTTTGAGTATAATAATTTTACATATAATAGTTTTGAAAAGGATCAGCCTTATTACGTCAAAATACATAATATTGACGCCGATACTTTGACTTATACGGCCACCGGAATGTATCAGGATTTTGTTTTGAAGGTGGGCCTGCCAGGCGGTTATGGAATTTCCACGGATTTTAATTATATTTACCAGAACCTGCAAGATATATATAATTATAACAATGTTCAGTCCGTCGGGGTAACGTTCTCAAAAATATGGACGGCGCCGCTCGGGGTGATTGCGGGTATGCGCTTTCCCATGAAAATAACCCTGCCGGATGATCCACGGCTTATTTTGCCTCTCACGTCACCTTCGGTAGTAGCTGGGTTATACTCAAAAGGGAACTTTGATGTCCTGCAATATAACTTGCAGGCGG
This sequence comes from candidate division FCPU426 bacterium, assembly GCA_003159495.1. Taxonomy (GTDB): domain Bacteria; phylum Oederibacteriota; class PGYV01; order PGYV01; family Palsa-1178; genus Bog-1181. The sequence goes on from PLPI01000063.1 coordinate 11,906, forward strand.
CGGTTGAACAGCCTTTAAACCCTTCCGAAGTCCAGGGTATATTTGATATTTCGGGGTCGCTTGGATGCAATGTTTACGGTAATAAAGAAACCCAGTCGGTTGACCTCGCCCTTGAGGCGCAGTACCTGCTGGAACAATACACCGGTTACGATTCAAACGATGTGGAAAAAGGCTATAATTCTATTGCTGTAAGGCTGGTGCCGCAGGTAAGGGTCTACTTTTACAATGATTTTTATTTTATTCTCGGTGTCGAGAAATTATTTTATACGGAAAATACATTTTTAAACAATCCTGACACGCTGATATACCTGGTAAAGGTTAATTACATGGTAAACAGCGACAAAAGGATAGTCGCCGGGGCTTCGGGCAACAGCGGCGCGGCTTATTCTCCTTTTGTGGCCACGCCGGTTGCGACAGCGACTCCAGGATTCGGCGTGATACCGCAGGCAACAGCGACGCCGGTACTGTAAGAAATTTCGCTTAAACGGAATATTTTTTAAGGGGATTTCGCGGGACACGCATGAAAATAATATTTGTTGAAAACTTGATTTATAAAGACAGAAGAGGTACTGAAAGTATCGGAGGAGACGGATGAAAGATAAGACAAGTTTTGATCTGGACAGGCGGGACGTTGAGGCCCTGGTAAAAAATTCAAAGCATCCGATGGATGTAAGGGGCGTTATGCAGGCCCTGAAACTCCCTAAAAAATTCAGGGGCACTGTAAAACACATATTAAAGGACCTTTCACGGAAGGGAACCATAAATAAAACCCGGAAAAAATTCGCAAATGAGCTCCCGCAAAAAACGATTACCGGAAAGATCGACCTGCGCAACGATTTTGGCTTCCTTATTCAGCCGGACGGCGAGGATATTTTTATTGGAAGGTATTCCGCGGAGGACCTTCTTCCCGGGGATGTCATTGAAGTGTGGCCGAAAAAATCCAGGTCCGGCGGCATTGAGGGCGAATTAAAAATGATAGTAAAAAGAACCGAGGCCCCCGTAATGTGCCGTGTCAGGATACAGGGAGAATCGGTTTACGCGGTGCTGCCTTTCAAGGCAAATCCCGTGATAAAACTTATTGACCCGCCGGAAAAACTGGGGGAAGGCGACCTTATCCTTGTAAAGATAGTTGATTCCATGCCGGCCCTTACCGGGAAAGTAACGGCGCATATTTACGACAAAAGCGACATAAAACTGTACCTTGATTTTATACTGGCCAGGAACGAGATACGCCGTGTTTATCCGGAGCCGGCTCTGGCTGAAGCCGGAAGAATGGCCCTCGATACCGAAAAAATAGCAGGCCGGCTTGACCTGAGGAACGAGACCATATTCACAATAGACCCGTTGGACGCGAAGGATTTTGACGACGCTGTTTCGCTGTCAAAACAGGGGGAAGCGTACAAACTCGGCGTGCATATAGCCGACGTCACCCATTATATGAAGGAAGGCTCGGAATTGGACAAAGAAGCTTATATGAGGGGCACCAGTGTTTATCTTCCCGGCTCTGTCATTCCGATGCTCCCTGAAAAGCTCTCAAACGATCTCTGCTCCCTCCGGGGTGGAGTGGACAGGATGACATTTTCGATACTTATGGATATCGACGTCGCGGGGAACATAACCTCATATGAGATAAAAGAAAGCGTTATCAACAGCAAAAAAAGGCTCACATATGAGGAGGTTGACGACATTCTCGCGGGGAAAGCGGATGCAGGCGTACCCGAACCCGTCAGGGAGTCCATCCTGCTCATGAATTATTTAAGGGGCATCCTTAAAAGAAAACTCAGCGAGGGCGGGTCGATAGATTTCACACTGGGCGAGCCTGTTTTTATATACAACGGGGACGGCACCATAAAGGACATTGTAAGAAAAGGCTCAACGGACTCGCACAAGCTTATAGAATATTTTATGGTCTCGGCCAATGTGTGCGCTGCCGATTTTATAGAAAAAAACTCCAAACAGGCCGGGATATACAGGGTGCACGAGAAGCCTTTTATGAAAGATATTGAGGAATTCAACCGTTACATGCGCGGGATGGGTACGGACATCAAATTGAACGGATCCACGGGCGGGGATTTTCAGCGGGTGCTTGATGAGATAAGGGGCATGGAAAAAAGCGAACTTATTGAAAAGAAACTTTTAAGGGCCATGAAGCTCGCCCGTTATTCAGAAAAAAATCTCGGCCATTTCGGGCTGGGGCTCGCCCATTATTCACACTTTACATCCCCCATAAGGCGTTATGCCGATGTCCTGGCCCACAGGCTCATAAAACATTTCTCGGGATTTGAGGCGATGAAAAGCACCGACAGGGCGTTTTTGAGGGATGCCGCGCTGAATATATCCTCGTGCGAAGAAAGGGCTGAAAAAGCGGAGAATGACACTTTCCGCCTTTACTGCCTTGATTTCTTAAAGGCTCATCTCGGGGACGAGATGGAGGGCATCATAAGCCGGGTTACGAAAAACGGCCTTGTAATAGAATTGAAAAAGTATCCCGTGGAAGGGTTCGTTAATTTTGACTCCATGACGGAAGACACCTATATTTTTGACCAGTTTTCCCAGACGGCAAAGGGCAAACGCACAAAAAAAATAATTAAAACAGGCATGGATTTTTCTGTTATAATAACGCGCATAGACCTTGAATCGCTTAAACTCGAACTGGAGCCCTGATAATGAAAAAAATTATTACGGCGTTTTTATTGCTGATTTTGCCTGCGTTTTGTTTTGCTTCGCCGGCCGGCATAACAAGCGTTTTTGACCTGGGAACTTCCGTGAGGGCGCAGGCGCTTGGCGGGGCCTTTACCGCGGTGCCTGACGATGCCGCATGCGTTTACTACAATCCCGCGGGCATGAACACATTAAATAACATACAGTTCCAGGCTTCATATATGCCGCTGTTTTACGACACCACCTATGATTATATTTCCGCGGTCATGCCCACGCTTGATCTCGGAACGTTCGGGGCCTCAGTGGCCATGATGAACACCGGTAATCTGGTATTCAGGGACTCCAACGGTGTAATTACGGGGCAGTCCAGCCAGGAGATGGCCGAAATGACAGCCGGATGGGCAACGGGGATAATTAATGACAGCCTTTCGGCAGGGGTCAGCCTGAAGCTGGATTACAACAACCTTGAAAATTACTCGGACAATCTATCCTTTGGCATGGACGCCGGGCTTTATTACAGGGCAATATCCGAAACATCCCAGGCACTTGACGCGGGGCTGACCGTAAAAAATCTTGTGGAACCCGATTTGAAACTTTCAGGCGCGTCGGACAGCATTCCGCGCCAGTTGATCGCGGGCATCTATTATATGCGGCCGATTACGGATTCAATCGACGCGGGATTGATGACAGACATTACGGCGCCGATAGGAAATCCGTTTGACATAAGGGCCGGGCTGGAGCTGACTTTTTTCAATACGGTAAAATTAAGGGGCGGCTACTCGTCGTACGGGATAACTTCCGTTGGGGCCGGGGTAAGATTGTTCAACACCGTGACGGTGGATTACGGCCTGTTTTTTACGGACCTGGGTTCGCAGAACAGGTTTTCTTTTACCGCGGATTTTGGTGGGGATATCAGGGAAACCAGAAAGCACAAGTCCGATATCGAGGAAGCGCGTGTTGAAAAGAAGGCAAAAGAGCTGGCGGCAAAGGAATTAACAGAACTCCGGGGCGATATAGACAAAATGACGGGAAAAGTCAAGGAAAAAGAGCGCTTTAAGGCCATTCATTATACGCAGGGCCTCGAGGCTTATTTTGACGGCGACTTAAAGGGCGCGCTTCTTGAATTTAACACTGTTTTTGATATGGACAGCGGATACATGAGCGTGGCATATTATAAGGGTTTTGTGGCCGGGCTTCTTGCCAGGACGAAACAGTCAAATTACAGCGATGAGATAGTTGCACTGTACCGCGACGGCGTGAATAAGTACCTCGCCCAGGATTACAGGGGCGCAAAGGAAAGCTGGGAAAAGATATTAAAAATAGACCCGTACAACAAGCTTGCCATAGAGAACCTTAAGGAAGTAAATCCTCTCATTCGCGAAGTCGATGAAATGAAGGAGACAAAATAAATTGGGATTATTCACTAATAGGGTATTAAAAGAAGAGACCTTTACCCTGCCGGCCCAGAAGCAGTATGTCAATGAGATAAAGGACAGGATAAGCGGCATATGCAGGGAATACAATTTTAACTATAAGGACATCAACAACATAAAGATAGTCATTGATGAGGCGGCCTCAAATATAATACGCCATGCCTATAAGGACAAACCCGAAGGCGGCGATATCACCTTTGAGATAAAGGTGAAGGAAAAATCAGTATGCATAACGCTTATTGACCGGGGGGCTTCTTTCAACTGGAAAAACTTCAAGACTCCCGACCTGAACCACTATGTTGATATAGGCAAAAAAGGCGGGCTTGGAGTCTGGATAATAAGAAAGCTCACGGATAAAAGTGATTATGCGGTCACTCCGCGCGGCAATGAATTAAGGCTTGAAAAGCGCCACTCAAGCCAGTCGCCGACGGACTGGATATTTAAGACTATAACGTCGGCAAGGAACACCAAGGACCGGTTTGTCCTGGCAACCACAATATTCATTCTGGCGCTTGTGGCATCCACCTATCTCTATTTTGTTTTTCACGAGAGGGACAACTTAAGGGACAAATACATCAATTACACCGTTGAACTGGCCAAGAGCCTCTCGGATTCCAGCAGGGAGAAAATAATATCGGATAATTACCTTTCGCTTATCCAGCTGCTGAAGGAGATAAAAAGCAACAACGAGAATATAAAAGAAGTTTTTGTAATAAACACCGACGGCAGGATAATTGCCCACAACGACTCGTCCAAACTTTATACGCTGTACTCTCGTACGGACAGCGATGTAATCTCAAAACATATTATTAACGGCGGGCTGGTCCTTAAATATAAAGAAGCCAAAGGCTACAGGTATGACGTGGCGTATTCCATTGACTTCCGCGGCATTAACATGGGAGAGGTACATATATATATAGATAAAAAGGGGATAGACCGGGTAATGTCCGCAAAGGGGCTCAATCTTATATTCGCTGTAATGCTTATTTTTGCAATAGCGGCTCTCGGCATTTACATGCTCCTGGGGTTGATAACAAAACCGCTTGACCGTTTAAAGAACGGCGCCATTGCAATAGGCGAAGGCCGGCTTGACCACAGGATAGAGCTTGAAGGGCAGGATGAATTTTCCCAGATAGCCATGGCTTTCAACGATATGGCGAGCAAGTTCAAGGGAGCGCAGGCATCTCTTGTGGAACAGGAAAAGATGCAGAAAGAGATAGCTGTGGCAAAAGAAATACAGCAGACTCTTCTGCCGAAGAACATACCCGACACCGAGGGCTTTGACATAGCATCGCTTTACCGCTCGGCAAAGGAAGTCGGCGGGGATTATTACGACATTATAAAAGTAGCGCCCCATATGATAGGGGTTATAGTGGCCGATGTCTCCGGAAAAGGGGTCCCGGGGTCGCTGGTTATGACCATAACAAGGACCGTGGCAAGGCTTGTAGCGTTAAAGAACAAGTCGGCAAAAAGCGTGCTTTCAAAGGTCAACGCGTTCGTCAAAGAGGATATGAAAAAGGGAATGTTTGTCACCGCTTTTTATCTGGTGCTCAATTCGGTCAACAGGAAGATAAATTTCGCGAGCGCGGGGCACGACCCGCTTATTCTTTACAGGGCAAAAGAGGACAAATGTTATTACATAAAGCCAAAGGGGTTCCCGCTGGGTATTTCCCTGCCGGATGACGAACTGTTCAAAAAAATAATGGTCGAGGAAAATCTTAAGCTCCAGAAAGACGACCTTATAGTCATCTATACGGACGGCGTTACAGAGGCTATGAACGGTAAAAGGGAACAGTGGGGGGAAAAGCGTTTTGTTGATTTTATTAAAACGAACGGCAAAATGGCGCCGAGGGATTTTATCGACAAACTTTCCATGGAACTCAAGGAATTCACACAGGATTACCCGCAGAACGACGATATAACAATTGTCGCCATAAAAGAGAAAAAGAGCGGCGCGGAGATGATGCGCAAGCTTGACAGGCAGATAGCCGCGCTGAGAAAAAAGAGGTACACGACAAAAGAAATTGAAAAGGAACTCGGGATAGACTTGGATATGTTAAAGAAGCTCAAGGTAGAATCAGGAGGGGCGGGAGACGATATGAAGTTTCTGGCTTTTGAGCACAAAAAAGCCCTTACGGAATTGATAATGGAATCGCCGGAGAAGAAACCGGCTGAATACGCGCAGGAATTATCGGCCAAATTTGCCATGGAAATAACGGAAAAACTTATTGCAGACGAGTTAAAGAGAATAGATCTTTTAACCGCGGCCCGGCGCGTAAAATATGTGAACGAGAGAAAAAAATAGGAGAGAGCAATGCTTAAGGTGATAAAATACGGCAGACGCGCATATGCGGCGATGGACGCAATGAATTATTTAAACACTGAAGCCGGCGCAGGCGTATCCGGCATAATAGCGGATGTTGAAAAAAACGGCGATGCCGCCGTGAAAAAATACACGCTTAAGTTCGACGGGGTGGCGCTGAAGTCCCTGAAGGTACCTGAGGAAAAGATAAAAAAAGCGTGGGGAAGCGTCGACGCAAGGCTTTTCAAGCCCCTGCTTAGGGCGGCTAAAAACATAGAAAAATACAATGTAATGCAGATGAAAAATATCAGGGGTTTTGTCTATAAAAACAAGGGATACACAATTACCCACAAATATATTCCCGTTGACTCCGCTGCCCTTTACATTCCCGGCGGACAGGCGCCGCTTTTTTCAACCGTGCTTATGGCGGCAATTCCGGCCCGCGTTGCCGGGGTAAGGCGCATAGCGGTGATTTCACCGCCGCGGTTTAACGGCGATGTCAACCCGTATATCCTTGTTGCCGCCGACATGCTGGGGATAAACGAGATATACAGGATTGGCGGGGCGCAGGCTGTAGCGGCTCTGTCTATCGGGACGAAGACCATAAAAAAGGTAGACAAGATAGTCGGCCCGGGGAATATCTACTCAACTATGGCAAAAAAAGAGGTTTTCGGAAAAATTGGAATCGAATCCATCAACGGGCCGTCCGAAGTTACGATTGTAGCCGATGATACGGCAAACCCGGAGTTCGTAAAATACGACCTTCTGGCGCAGGCTGAACACATCAACGGCCACGCCCTTTTGATAACAAATTCGGAAAAATTTCTTTCGGTAATGAAGGTTAAACTCAAGGGGATAAAATATGACATAACAGCGGTACTTGTAAAAAATATTGACGAGGCGCTGCAACTGGTCAACTACAAGGCGCCGGAGCACCTGACTGTGGCGGTAAAGGACACGGGAGCTTTCATTTCCAGGGTCAGGAACTGCCCCGCGATATTTGAGGGTAATTACACTCCGGTCGCTTTCGGGGATTACATGGCCGGCTCAAACCACATCCTGCCTACCAACGGAACGGCGCGTTTTTTCTCCGGCCTTTCCGTCCTTGATTTCTTAAAGCACACCCATGTGGTTAAGGCGTCGCGGGAGGCTATGGACGCCTTCGGCCCCGACGCTGAAACCCTTGCCGAAATAGAGACCCTTAGTAACCACAAAAAATCGATAATGGCCAGGAGGGAACTGTGAAGATAGCATCCCTTCAGAGAAGATCAATCAGGGGGCTAAAACCTTACGACCCGGGGCTTCTGGCAGATTACAGATTCAAGCTTGACGCCAATGAAAACGGTTTTGACGTCACAAAAGCGGCCAGAAAGAAACTTTTGCGGGAAATGGCAAAAATAAATTTTAACCGCTATCCGGATCCGGGAACGCTGGATATTAGAAAGGCGCTTGCGAAAAAAAACGGCGTACGGGTTGAAAATGTCGTAATAGGAAACGGATCGGACGAACTTATCCATTATATTATACAGGCATTTACGGATGAAGGAGACAGGGTCGTGTTCCCGTCGCCGACTTTCGAGATGTATAAAATACTTGCCATGGCCAACTCAGCCGTGCCCGTGGCTTCGGAACTCGACGGCAGGTTTGATATTGACGTTAAAGATATCCTGGAAAAAGCCCGCGGCGCAAAAATCATATTTTTTGCCTACCCCAACAATCCCACGGGCAACTGTTTTACACAGCGGAAAATGGAGGCTGTAATAAAAAAAGCAAAATGCCTGGTGGTGGTTGACGAGGCATATTTTGAATTTTCAAAAAAGACATTTATTAATTTGTTAACCCGGCATAAAAATCTTATAATACTCAGGACTTTTTCGAAGGCCTATTCAATGGCATCGGCGCGCCTGGGCTGCTTGTTCGCGGGCAGGGAAGTGACGGATGTCATAAACAAGATACGGCTTCCGTACAATGTAAACGCGCTGTCCCAGGCATGCGCCCGCGTCATGCTGAAAGAAAATACGGAAGCGGCCGTAAAAACCATACTGGGTGAAAAGGAAATAATGTACGGCCTGCTCAAGGATGTTTATCCGGTGGTAAAAAGCGACGCCAATTTCCTTCTGATAAAGGTTAATGACGGCGCAAGGGCAAAAAAGTATTTTGAAAAAAACGGGATTTCCGTCAGGCTATTTAAGGACGGCATCCTGAAGGATTTTTTAAGGCTTACGATAGGAAGGCCGGAAGAGAACCGGGCCGCATTAAAGATACTGCAAAGGGGTGTATGATGGGAAAAAAGAGAATGCGCACAGCGACTGTAAAAAGAAGGACAAAGGAAACCGATATAACCATGACGGTCAACCTGGACGGTACCGGGAAATATTCCATAAAGACGAATGAACCTTTTTTGACGCATATGCTCGAGCAGCTTTCAAAACACAGCTCGATTGATATTTCCGTTGACGCCTCCGGAGATGTCGGAGTGGATTCGCACCACCTGACTGAGGATATAGGAATAGTGCTCGGAGAGGCTGTAATAAAGGCTCTTGGCGATAAAAAAGGGATAAAACGTTTCGGCTCCGCTGGAGTTCTTGATGAGGCCCTTTGCAGGGTGGTGCTGGATATTTCCGGCAGGACGTATCTCGGTTACGGGCTGGACCTTAAGCTAAAACGCATCGGGAGTTTTGATACCGAACTTGTTGAGGAGTTTTTTCACGGCTTTACCCGCGGCGGGATGCTGACGCTTCACGTTGACCGGTTAAAGGGGAAAAACACGCACCACATACTTGAGGCGGCATTTAAGGGGTTGGCAATAGCGCTCAAGGAAGCGGTGAAAATCGATGGCTCCGCGCTTCCAACCACAAAGGGAAAATTATAATCATGAAAAAAGGGACAATAGCGGTAATTGATTACGGCATGGGCAACCTTCACAGCGTCATGAAGGCCCTTCAGCACGAGAAGATACCGGCGGTTTTAACCGACAGCCCGGATGTTATACGCTCCTGCGCCGGGATAATCCTGCCAGGGGTCGGCGCGTTTAATGACGCAATAAAAGAGATAAAAAAGAGGAAGATATTCACGGTCATTAAGCAGGAGGCAAAAAAGGGAAGGCCGGTCATGGGCATTTGCCTGGGCATGCAGCTGCTTTTTTCAAAATCATACGAGTTCGGGGAACATGCCGGGTTCGGTTTTATACCGGGAAAAGTTATAAAATTTAAAAAAGGGATGAAGATACCCCACATAGGCTGGAACGGCGCGGCAATCGTAAAAAAGGGAAGCCCGATTTTAAAGGGAATAAAGAATAATTCGTTCTTTTATTTCGTCCATTCCTATTACGCGGTGCCGGAAAGTAAAAATGCGGTATTGACAAAAACGCGCTATGGTAATACTATTTTTACTTCGGCGGCGCAGGCCGGGAATATATACGGGTTCCAGTTTCATCCGGAAAAATCAAGCGAAAAAGGGCTGAAAATTTACAGAAATTTTTATGAAATTTGCCTGAGAAAAAGGCAAGGGGAAGAATAAACACATAAAGGGCGGGTTTTGGAATTTCCCGAAGGAGAAAATAATGCAGATTATACCGGCGATAGATATAAGGAAGGGCAAGTGCGTAAGGCTTATACAGGGAGACGTACGCGATGAGACGGTTTACTCCAAGGAACCGGTCGATGTGGCCAAACTCTGGCAGGTCCAGGGGGCCAGGCTGATACACGTGGTGGACCTTGACGGCGCGCTTACGGGAACGCCGAAGAACATGGATATTATAATGAAGATAGTAAAGGCCCTCAGGATAAAAATCGAGGTGGGCGGCGGCCTGCGTGACGAGGAAGATATAAAAAAGTACATAAAGGCCGATGTTAAAAGGGTAATACTATCGACATCCGCTATATCAAAGGACGGGTTCCTTGAAGCAATGATAGAAAAGTATAAGGATAAGGTCGTCGTGGGCGTGGACGCCAAGGACGGGTTTATTGCCGTGAAAGGGTGGAAGGATGTCACCCAGATAAAAACCATTGATTTCATAAAAGAGCTGGAGAAAAAAGGGGTAAAGACCATTATTTATACGGACATAAACAGGGACGGCGTGCTGAAAGGGCCGAACATAAAAGGCATTGTTAAAGTATTAAAACACACAAGGATGCGCGTGATTGTTTCGGGCGGCATCACAAGGCTCAAAAATATTGAAAAGATCATGGAACTTGATAAAAAATACGGCAACATAGAGGGCATTATAATAGGAAAGGCCCTGTATACAGGCAGCATGGACCTTAAAGACGCGATAAAAATAGCCCGGGATAACTGAAAAAATGCTGACAAAACGGATAATTCCGTGCCTGGATGTCAACAAAGGCCGCGTGGTAAAAGGGGTTAAATTCCTGAACCTGGTGGATGCCGGAGACCCCGTGGAAGCCGCATATGAATACAACCTTGCCGGAGCCGATGAAGTCGTTTTCCTCGACATCACCGCCTCGCATGAAAAAAGAAAAACAATAATCGATGTTGTGCGCAATACGGCTGAAAAGGTCTTTATCCCGCTCACTGTGGGCGGCGGCATCAGGACGGTTGCGGATATGGAACTCATCTTAAAGAACGGCGCGGATAAAATTTCGGTCAATACCGCCGCTGTTTTGAACCCAAAACTCATAAAAGACGGCGCGAATAAATTCGGCAGCCAGTGCATAGTGCTGGCGGTTGACGCCAAACGCGGCGGCAGGGGTTCGTGGGAGGTTTACACCCACGGCGGCAGGACGGCAACAGGACTTGACGCGGTGGAGTGGATAAAAAAAGGGGTAAAACTCGGGGCCGGGGAGATACTTTTGACATCCATGGACGCGGACGGGACAAAAGCGGGTTATGATATTGAATTAAACCGCGCCGTATCCGAAGCTGTAAGCGTTCCGGTAATAGCTTCCGGAGGGGCGGGCTCGCCGGAACACATGCTGCACGTACTAAAGGAAGGCAAAGCCGACGCCGTGCTCGCGGCGTCAATATTTCATTATAAGGAATACACTGTAAGGTCGGTAAAGCAGTACTTGAAGAAACACGGGGTTGCGGTAAGGCTGTAAATACATTGTATTGACAATGTAAATATTAAGAGGTATAATAAGAATGAGATTTATTTGTGACGCTGACAAAGCGGACAAGCTGTTAAAGGAACATAACATCGACATTGAAATTGTTGTGGATATAATATTGAATCGTGGGCCGGCGTCTGTGATTAAGAATCCTGTCAGGGAAGGGCAGCAGATGTTTATAATCAACTACAATGGTTATATCCATTGTGTGCCTTTTATAAGGGATGCCGACGGGAATTATATTTTAAAGACGGCATATAAAAGCAGGAAATATAATAAAATTTATGGAGAGCACAGTGAAACTTAAATATAAACTCGATAAGCAAGAACAGTGGCTCGAAGATCATGCGGATGAATTTGTCCCGGTAACCGGCGCTGAAAGGCGCAGAATTGACAGGGACCTTGCCATTATGAGAAAAAAGAAGGCAATAACTCTGCGTATAAATGTAAATGACCTGGGAAAGATAAAAGAAAAAGCCGAAAGGGATGGGCTCCCTTACCAGACCCTGATTTCCAGCGTACTGCACAAATTTGCCGACAACCGCCTTTGCGAAAAAGTTGAACCGGCTGAATATGGCAGGAAAAGGGCATAAATTTAAATTTTTGAAAAACAGCCTAAAAAACAAACCTTTTAAACCGCCTCAGCCGTCTAATCTCTATGGAATTTTTGCCTTTACTTTTGCCCTTTTTAGTTTATTATTATTAAAAAGGCGAAAGTGAGGCGTTTGACATGGAAAAATTTGACATTAATAAGGTTAAACTTGACGAAAAAGGGCTCCTTGCGGCGATAGCGCAGGACGCCGCAACCGGCGATATATTAATGGTAGCCTGGATGAACAAAGAGGCGCTCGAAAAAACCCTTGCCACACGCAAGGCCCATTACTGGTCGCGTTCGCGCAATAAACCATGGTTTAAGGGCGAGGAATCCGGCAATGTGCAGGAGGTAAAGTCCATTTATATCGACTGCGACAATGACGCCGTCCTGATGAAGGTAAACCAGATAGGCGGCGCGGCGTGCCATACCGGGTATAAGTCGTGCTTTTTTACCGAGATAGAAAAGGACGGCACGCTTAAAAACATCGGAGGAGAAAAGATTTTCGACCCGGAAAAGGTGTATAAGAAAAAGTAACAGCCAAAAGGTGGCGCATGATAAAACCCGAACTTAAAGAAGTCCTACAGCTGGCCAAAACATACAATATAATACCTGTTTACGGCGAGACGCTTGCCGATCTGGAAACGCCGCTGTCCGCCTACATGAAAATCGACGACCCGAAGAATTCCTTCCTGCTTGAATCGATAGAGGGCGGGGAAAAAACGGCCCGCTATTCATTTCTTAGCAGGGAGCCCTATGAGATATTTTCATACGCCGACGGGGAAATTACAAGGGATTCGCGCGGCATCAGGCGGGTTATACGCACCAACGACCCTTTTGCCGAATTAAAAAAAATATTCGCGGGTTATAATCCGGCGCCGGTAAAAGGGCTTCCTGATTTTACGGGCGGGGCCGTCGGCTATATAGGATACGATATAATAAAACTTTATGAAAAAGTACCGGATGAAAAAAAGATAGATACGCTCGGCTGGCCGGATATGCGGCTGATGTTCAACGATGTCCTGATGATATTCGACCACGTTTACCATAAGATCCAGGTGGTGAATAATATATTCATATCCCCGGGAGAGAGCGCGTCAAAAACAAGGTTAAAGTATAATGCCGCTGTAAAAAAGATAAAGCATATAATCGCGGGGCTGAAAAAGCCGCTTAAGTCCGGAAAAATGAAGCCCGTAAAGATCGGGGCTATAAAGCATCTTACCCCGCCGGCGGACTTTAAGGATTCCGTAAAAAGGACCGTCGGCCTGCTGAACGACGGCGAGGCCATCCAGGCCGTAATATCACAGCGTTTTGAGGCTGATTTTACCGGCAATCCAATAAATATATACCGCAGTTTGAGGACCGTAAACCCGTCGCCGTACATGCATTTTTTGAATATGGACGGTAACCATATAATAGGCGCCTCGCCGGAACTCATGGTGAGGGTCGTTGATGGTGAAGCCTTTGTCAGGCCGATAGCCGGGACCCGCAGGAGGGGAAAAAGCGAAGCTGAGGATATCGCGCTGGAAAAAGAGCTTCTTTCCGATATCAAGGAACGCGCGGAGCACGTAATGCTTGTGGATTTGGGGCGCAACGACATAGGCCGCGTCTGCGAGGCGGGGTCGGTTAAAGTAAACGACATGATGGTGGTGGAGCGTTATTCCCACGTGATGCACATAGTCTCCGGGGTTTCGGGAAAGCTGAAAAAAGGCAGCGATGTTTTTGACGCGTTTTTGTCAACTTTCCCGGCCGGGACGGTTTCGGGAGCGCCGAAAGTGCGCGCCATGCAGATAATTGATGAGATGGAAAAATACAAAAGGGGACCGTACGCCGGGGCCGTGGGCTTCATAAGTTTTTCCGGGAACATGGAGACCTGTATTTCCATAAGGACAATATACCACGGGAACGGGAAAATATTCATGCAGTCCGGAGCGGGCATTGTCGCGGATTCAAAGCCGGAATTCGAATATAAAGAGACACTGAGCAAGGCAATGGCTGTTTTTGAGGCTGTAAAACGCGTCAACAGCCTGGAAGAGTAATTAAGGATAAGGGTAAGGGTTAAGGAATTAGAAAGGATATTAATTTGACAGGAGAGAAGAATGATATTAATGATAGACAACTACGATTCCTTTACATACAACATAGTCCAGTACCTGGGCGAATTCACAAAAGATGTCGTGGTTTATAAAAATGACGCCATTACCGTGGAAGGCATAAGGGATTTGAATCCCGATAAAATAGTAATTTCGCCGGGGCCGTCATGGCCGGAAAATGCGGGCATTTCAAAGGAAGTAATAACAACTTTCATGAAAGAAATACCCATACTGGGCGTGTGCCTGGGCCATCAGTGCATAGCGGAAGCGCTCGGCGGAAAGGTCAAGCGCAATTACAGGATAATGCACGGGAAGGTTTCACCTGTTTTTCACGACGGAAAAGGGGTTTATAAAGGGATGAAAAACCCTTTTACCGCGACGAGATATCACTCGCTGGTTGCGGAAAAAAAGAGCCTCCCGAAAGAACTCATTGTAAGCGCGTGGACAAAAGAGGGTGAGATAATGGGAGTAAGGCACAAAAAATACCCCCTTGAGGGCGTACAGTTCCATCCTGAATCCATACTGACCGAGGATGGAAAGAAAATAATAGGCAATTTTGCGGGGAAAAAATGAAAAAAACAGCCTTTTCTGCGCTTCTCTTATTTCTGGCCTCTTATTCTTTCGGGCTTAATATAGAAAGCGCCCCGGCATCCGTAACACCGCCGTCTTCTCCGGTTATGATTACATCATCCGCGGTTTCACTGCCCGCGGCGCTTACTACGACTGCGGGATCGCCGGCAGGGGTTACAATTCCGGCCGCTTCTAATTTGACTTTTACAGCCGCGGCGCCTGTGGCAATAACATCGGCGGCTTCGGCGGCGGTGTCAGGCACGCCGGCTCCGTTAACAGCAACGGCACAAACGCCGCAGGTTTTTTATTTATGGGTGCCCTATTCTCCGGATCTGACCCCGGCGGAAGCGTATTACGGGCCGTCAGGATTGACCCAGTCAGCAAATGGATTGACTCCGACGGCAATGAATGTGAGCGGCACGGCTTCGTCGGTGAGCCCCACGGCAACGGGTGTCAGCGGTACTGCGGAGAGCGTAAGCGGTACAGCCGTGAATGTAAGCGGCACAGCCGTGAATGTAAGCGTTACGGCGCAGAGCCAGGACACGGGTGATACTGATAAAAACAAGACCCCCGAGGGTATAAGCATAACCGCCTTTGACGGCGGGAACGTAATTTACGCCTTCAGTACGGGGATAGCCGACACTGTAAAGCTGTTCTGGGAGCCTAAAAACAAGGAAGCGTCATTCAAATATAATATTTACAGGACCACGGCAGTACGTTATGAAAAAATAAATCCCGGGCAAATAACCCTTACCGCTTATGCCGACTCCGGCATAACAAGCCTGACTGCGTACTCATATAAAATAGAATCAATAGATGAAAAAGGCGCTTCTTATATGTCTATAACTTTTACCGTAAAGACTCCGCCTATAAATTTTCCCCAGATGCCGTCGGGCTTCAAGGCGTTCCAGGATATAGAGTCGGTAACGTTAAAGTGGTCTTCCGGAGGGCAGGGTTCATTTCCTTTGTCGGGTTATAATATTTACAGGGGAAAGCTTTCCGACAAGCTTGATTTTTGCAAATTTGTTCCGGCGGCAAAAAGCGCCTACACTGATAATGACGTTGAGCCGGCGCTGAGATACTATTATTCAATAAGCGCTGTGGATATCAGGGGCCATGAATCGGATCAGGTGACGGCCCCGGGCGTGATGCCGTTCCCGCCGCCGCGCACCAATCTTTGTTTAATGCCGACGGCATACAGGAATGATATATTTGACAATAACGGATTTAATGTGGACTGCGGTTTTGCATATTACATAGGAACGCTTTACGGGGCGCATAATGTGGCGGTGTTGGGCGAGGGAACAGACACATTTAAAAAGAACGGCGTTTGGCTTCTCTCTGTGGACGCCAAATACACCTATTTTTCGGGATATGAAAACTGGTGGCCCGCCCTCGGGGCCGGGGTTATGTATTCGCTTTTAATGCAGGATTCCATCGGAGGCTCAACCACCAATTATCAGCAGGGAGTCGGGACCTCTTTTTCAACAAAAAGTTCCATAATCGGCCTGCAGGGGCTTTACCTGGTGGCGACTAAAAATATAGGCTGGGATTTTACCGGGGATGTCGGTTATGTTTTCGGCTTTAAAATGTATAAAGGCGACCAGGGCGAGGGGCTCGGCGGTTACATACCATACCTTGTAAGCTCCATTCTGGGAGGCGGATCCGATTTGACAAACGCGGCGGATACGAATTATGATTCAAAGAACGTTTATTACCTGGGATTCTCAAGGCCGATATTCGGCAAGGCCTCGATAAAAGTCGAACTCATGGTGCCGGTTGAAATGAACGACAGGGCTTATATGCCGTCGACTTACATAATTAACACACATATAGACAGGCTGCTTAATTTCGATATCGCTTATATGCATTATGCCGGCGGGTTCGCCTGGCTTGGATATTACAACCTTAGATTTTCAGTATTCCCGAGCCCGTATAAATAAACCATGGTATGCCCTGATTGCGGAGCCCGGCTGAATAATGGCATGGATAAATGCCCGCTTTGCGGGGCTGTTATAGACAGAGGCGCGATTTTCAGGGAACTGACTGAAAAAGGGGACGGCGCTTTTGCGCTCAATGATTACGCAAGGGCGGGGATATTCTACAGGGCGGCGCTTGACATGGGGTTTCCGGCCGGGGCGGATATATACATGAAGTACGGCAGCGCGCTGGATAAACAGCACGACCGCGCGGCCGCGGAGATGTACCTGAAGGCCATATCGGTTGATTTGTATAATGAACGCGCCCACTCACTGCTCGCGCTATTCTATGACAACCATAAAAAGCTTCCGGAACTTAAGGCGTGGTATGAAAAAAGCCGCGGGCTGTTTGACGCCGGTTTTGTTGATAAACAGGCCGGGATAATAGACTCCATGATAAACCTGAGAAAAAAAAGCGCTGCGGATCTTCCCGCAATAAAAAAACCAGGAGCCGGATTTACCGCCAAAAAAATAATGTCAATGGTGAAACGGTATATAATCCTGAATATATTCCTTTCGATAGCGGGCGTGGTGATATTCGCGGCGCTCATGGCTGTTTATTTTTTAAAAACCAACATGCTCATGGCGGTTCTTTTCGGGGCGGCATTCTTGCTGATAAGCTCGGCGGTATTTATGTGGATTAAAAGGAGCAGAAGGGCAAAAATACGGAAAAGCAACGCGTCGCTCCAGGAAATACTCGATGATTTTAAGGCGGGAAGCGGAGCTTCCGGGGGAAAAACTATCCAATAATCTTATTTAAGACTGAAAAGTGGTTGAAGAACGGTATCCTGAAAATAAACTCCACATAATTCCTCATATAAGGAAAAATTATTGATTTGTCCAGGTCGGCCCGCATCTGAAACCCCTTGACGCCGTCAAGTTTCTGAAAAAGAAGGTAAAGCGGGATCGCAAGTATTGTTATTAGTATTGCCGCGCCGAATATCCTGTCCACAAAGGCCATGTTGAAAAAATCAAAAATACCTGAAATTGCAAACCCCAGGGATATTATAATGCCGCATGCTATGGCAAAAACCACGGTATATGAGATTAATACCCGTTTTGAACTGTCCTTAAGAAGAGGGGTTAAAAGGGTGGAGAGCGGGTGATAAAGATAGTTTGCGGCGATTATGCCGGCGATAAACCCGACGGGTATTATGACCACGAGCACCCCGCGCATTTTCCAGCCGATAAAAAATCCGGTCAGCCCCACGATAATTATGATAACATCAATGTAGTTCATCAATTCTCCCTTTGTTAATATGAGAACAATAATACCATAAAAACCGCAGCAGATAAATAATAATCTTAAATTTATTCCCTCTCCATTTGGGAGAGGGTCGGGGTGAGGGGAAATAATAAAATAGGATAAAACCAAACCCCCGCCCGCATGGCACAAGGTTTTTATGTTTGTATTTTGGTAAACTTTATATGCTTAGTTTGTCGAAAACAGTGTTTTTATTTGGCGCCACTACTCAAAATATCCTTGTAAAAATCCCCGTTTAATATATAATTAAAAAGTAATCTTTCAAAATCACACCGAGGTGATATTCAATGGCAAAAGTCAGGATACACGTCACTTTTAAGGATGGAGTTCTGGACCCCCAGGGAAAAACCGTCGCGGCGGCACTGGATAAAATGGGTTACAAGAATGTCGACAGCGTCAGGATAGGCAAATATATAGAAATCGAGACCAAAGGCGCGGGGAAAATGGGTGAAAAGGAAGTTGACGAGATCTGCGACAAGCTTCTGGCAAATCCAAACACGGAAAAATACAGCTTTACAATAGAATAACCTTTTTTAATTAACGGATCCAACACAAAACTTCAGGAGCTTAAAAATGGTAAAATTTGGAGTTGTTGTTTTTCCCGGCTCTAACTGCGACAAGGACTGCCTGTGGGCCGCAGGCGACGTCATGGGGCAGAAAGCCGACTTTATATGGCACGAGTCAAAGGACATTAATAAATACGACGTAATCATACTGCCTGGAGGGTTTTCTTACGGCGATTACCTCCGTTCGGGCGCGATCGCCAGGTTCTCAAAGGTCATGGAGTCCGTCCAGAAATTTGCCGTTAAAAAGAACAAGCTTGTCATCGGCATATGCAACGGTTTCCAGATACTGCTCGAGGCAGGGCTGCTGCCGGGGGCGATGCTGCACAACAAGAACCTTAAATTCATCTGCAAATACATAAACATGAGGGTGGAGAACAACAGCACCCCTTTTACCGGAGCGTGCGGAAAAAACCAGGTGATAAAAATTCCCATAGCACACGGGGAGGGGAATTATTTCTGCGACGAAAAAACCCTCAATTCCCTCATTGAAAACGACCAGGTTGTTTTCAGATACTGCGATGAAAAAGGGTCCGTGACTGATGATGCCAATCCAAACGGGGCGCTGTATAATATCGCGGGCATCATGAACAAAAAGGGCAACGTGATGGGGCTCATGCCGCACCCAGAACGCGCCATGAAAAAAGAGCTCGGTTCCACGGACGGTAATTTTATCTTTGATTCAATTGTTTCCCATGTAAAAAAGTATCTTTAAAAGGAGCGCTTAAATGTCAAAATATGACAGAGCTAATGACCTTGAAATAACCCCCGCGATAATAAAAGAACACGGCTTCAAGCAGGAGGAATACGACAACATCCTGAAAATATTAAAACGCCCTCCGACGTATGTTGAGCTCGGCATATTCTCGGCGATGTGGTCCGAACACTGCTCGTATAAACATTCAAAACCGACCCTGAAAAAATTCCCCCACAAGGGCAAATATGTCATACAGGGTCCCGGGGAAAACGCAGGCATCATAGACACGGGCACCGACATGGCCGTGGCCTTTAAGATAGAATCGCACAATCACCCGTCGGCGGTCGAACCTTTTCAGGGCGCCGCGACCGGCGTGGGCGGGATATTAAGGGACGTTTTCACCATGGGGGCAAGGCCTATCGCCTCCCTTAATTCGCTCAGGTTCGGTTCAATTAAATCCGCAAATACGCACAGACTGCTTCCGGGTGTTGTGGCCGGTATAGCTTTTTACGGCAACTGCATAGGCGTGCCGACCGTCGCGGGAGAAACGGTTTTTGAGGAAACCTACGAGGATAACTGCCTGGTCAACGCAATGACAATAGGCATCGTGGAAAAGAAAAAAATAATCAAGGCAAAGGCTTCGGGGCTGGGCAATTCGGTTATGTACATAGGCGCAATGACCGGCCGCGACGGAATACACGGCGCGACCTTCGCCTCGGCGGAACTTTCCGAGGAGACAGCGGAGAACCGCTCATCCGTCCAGGTTGCGGACCCTTTTATGGAAAAACTGCTGCTCGAGGCAACGCTGGAACTCATTGATAAAAAAGTGATGGTCGGCATCCAGGATATGGGCGCGGCCGGGCTGACATCGTCGTCCACGGAAATGGCATTCCGCGGCAATGTCGGCATGGAAGTTGACATGGACAAAGTTCCCCAGCGCGAAAAGGGGATGAACGCCTATGAAATAATGCTTTCCGAATCGCAGGAAAGAATGCTGCTCGTGGCTAAAAAAGGGAAAGAAAAAGAAGTTGAAAAGGTGCTGAACAAATGGGGCCTGCATGCCGTTGTAATAGGGAAAATAATAAAAAAGCAGAATATAATAGTAAAGGAAAAGGGAAAGATAGTCGCCGATATTCCCATTGAGCCGCTTGCGGACTCGGGACACCCGCTGTTTCCGTTAAAGCACCAGAAAGGCGTCAAGCCGGCGTACCTTGCGGACATTAATATCAAAAAAAGCGATGTAAAGGAACCGGATGACCTTGAGGCCGTGCTTAAAAAATTAATGGGATGCCCGAACATCGCGTCAAAATCAAATATCTGGGAGCAGTACGACCACATGGTACAGACGAATACGGTCACGCTCCCGGGGTCCGACGCCGCAGTGATTGATGTCAAGGACAGGGATTTTATGATTGCCACATCCGTGGACTGCAACGGCAGGTATGTTTACCTGGACCCTTTTAAGGGCGCCCAGATTGCCATGGCCGAATCGGCGAGAAATGTTTCTTGCTCGGGAGCAGAGCCGGTCGCATTCACCAACTGCCTTAACTTTGGAAACCCCGAGGACCCGGAAATATTCTGGCAGTTCGAAAAATCCGTGGAAGGGCTCTCCGACGCGGCAAGGGCGCTGAAAACACCGGTCATTTCCGGCAATGTCTCGTTTTACAATGAAGGGCCGGCGGGCGCCATATATCCGACACCCACGGTTGGCATGGTGGGGTATATAACGGGAAGCGAAAAGAGGTACTGCAAGCAGTTCTTCAGGGATAATAACGATGTTATATTAATGATAGGAGAGACGCTCGAAGAGATAGGCGCGTCAGAATATTTAAAGGAACTGCACGGCCTCGTCAAAGGCCCGGTGCCCGATATTAACATGAAAAAAGAGGTCCTGATACAGAAGACATGCAGGGACGCCATTAAGAAAGGGTTCGTTAAATCCGCCCATGACGTTTCAAAGGGCGGCCTTGCTGTTGCTCTTACTGAATGCTGTATAACAGGGACGCTGCACGGCGAAAAACCCATAGGGGCCTTTGTGGAACTCCAGTCGGATATAAGGCTCGACGCACTGCTTTTCGGCGAGACACAGTCCAGAATAATTGTGACGGCGGCGCGGGAAAAGGTCACGGCGCTGAAAAAACTGGCTTCAAAGAACAATGTAATAATATCGGAGATAGGCAAAGTCGGCGGTTCAAGGCTCATTATCAACGTGGACTGGGCATCGAAAAAGAACCCGAAAAAAATAAACCTGGGGATCGATGAACTTATCGACATCTGGTCCAAAGGAGTGAACAAATATGTTTAACGAAGAGGATAAGATAAAGGAAGCCTGCGGCGTATTCGGGATATTCGGACATCCCGAGGCGTCTACCATGACCTATCTCGGGCTTTACGCGCTGCAGCACAGGGGGCAGGAGAGCGCCGGCATAGTATCAATTGACGAAAACGGAAAAATGCACGACAGGGTGGATATGGGCATTGTCGCCGACATTTTTGACGAGAAAAAGCTCGCTCTGCTTGTGGGCAGCAGGGCTATCGGGCATGTCAGGTACTCGACCACGGGGTCATCCAACCTGCAGAACGCACAGCCGGTCAGGATAAATTACATAAACGGAGACCTCACCGTCGCACATAACGGAAACCTTGTGAATGCGGACGAAATAAAACGCACACTCGAGGAGCGCGGCTCCATTTTTAAATCCACCATCGATTCCGAGGTGCTGGTGCACCTTATAGCCATGTACAACAAAATGGATTTTCTTGACGCCGTTAAAGAATCCCTTACGAAATTAAAAGGCGCCTTTTCTTTCATGATAATGAACAGGGATTATCTCATAGCGGCGCGCGATCCCAATGGATTCAGGCCGCTTGAAATCGGGAAACTGGAAGGGGCCTATGTCTTTGCATCGGAAACGTGCGCTTTTGACCTTATAAACGCGGAGCATGTCGGGACGGTTGAGCCGGGTGAAATGGTTGTAATATCAAGGGACAAACTTACAGGCGAGGCAAAACTTGAAAGAATACAGTTCGCGGAGCGCGCCCGCAGCGCCATGTGCGTCTTTGAATTCATATATTTTGCCAGGCCGGACAGTTACATATTTGGAAGGACTGTAAATGAAATAAGGCGCGGGCTGGGCAGACAGCTGGCCGAGGAATCCAGCGTGGATGCGGATGTGGTAATCCCGGTGCCGGATTCCGGAGTCTCGGCGGCCATAGGATATGCGGAGGGCGCGGGAATAAAGTATGACATGGGGCTCATCAGGAACCATTATATAGGAAGGACGTTCATCGAGCCGTCGCAGTCAATACGCGATTTCGGCGTGAAGATAAAACTCAACCCTGTAAAGGGCATAATAAAGGATAAAAGGGTGGTTGTGGTCGATGACTCGATAGTGCGCGGGACCACAAGCAGGAAGATAATCAAAATGATAAGGAACGCCGGGGCAAAGGAGATACATTACAGGATATCCTCGCCGCCAATAATGAACCCCTGTTTTTACGGAATGGATTTTCCGACAAAGACCGAACTTATCGCCAACAGCCATAACATGGAAGAGATAAAAAAATACCTCCGCGTGGACAGCCTGGCGTATTTGAGCATGGACGGTCTGATTAAAGCCGTGGGCGGGAAAAAGGAAAAATACTGCATGGCCTGCTTTGACGGCGATTATCCGGTGGATTTCAACGAGGACCAGACAAAGCTGATGTTTGAGACAAAGAACAAATGCTGAAACCATAGGAAGTTTTTATCAATAGCCACGGTTTAAAAGCGGCCCTTAAAAAGGGCCGCTTTTTTTTTGACGGAAAATTGACTTACTTATTTTTATATTTCGAAGTATATTTTGTTTAACGAAAAGAATTACAAAATATTGATGCGAGAGGAATAAAATGTTAGACAGTTTATATGGCAAATCTTATAAAAATAGATACGCAATGGCGCCAAAGCCAAATAAAGCCAGAGAGATTAGTAAGGCTGAATGGATTGATTATTTGAAGACACAGGTTGAAAATTTAAACAAAATATTGAGTCAATATGATAATAAATTAGATTATCACGAAAAAAGGAAACTAATTAATAAAATAGCTGATATTGTAAATGTGCTGAATGCCTCTATAAAAAGCGGCTTAAAAAATGAAATGATAAAGTATTTTTATAAAAACGTGCCGCTTCCGGAAATAGGGAGCGGGAGTGATTTTGATGAAACATTTTATAAGATTGCAGGGTATCAATATATAGTTGGTATAAACGAATTAATCAATTATATGAATGAAACGCACGAAGATAACCCGGCAAAATAAAGGATGATAAGTCGAACATCAGGAGGAAAAATGGAAAAAGTAAAAAGCAACAAGATTAACATTGCGATGGTTTTATTAACGGTTCTTTTCTCAATTGTTCCTGCATTTGTTTTAAACGCCACACCGTCCACGGTTTTCTGGACGCCATGTACGGTCTATTTTCAACCGTTCTTAAAGGGGCACATTGGTTATGACTCATATGTGCGCGACAACAGCATGCTCTCAAATGATTACGGCTACACAATGGGCATACTCCCTTTCAAGGAAATACAGGCGGAAGTTGGCTATGACGCTCTTCTCCCGGTGGCTTCACCTGCCACATTTAAGGACGCTAACTATCTTAACGGCAAAATCGGGTGGAATGAAAATGCCCTGCTTCCCGTGGGTTTCTCACTCGGTATTTTTAATGCCGGAGTTGACAACAATGTGACAAATTACAATGTATTTTACGCGGCATTAGGAAAAACATTTGATAACATAGGAACGGTCTGCGTTGGAGCCTATTCCGGAAATGACAAACTTCTTATCGACGACAACGGGAAAGTCGACAGCAGTGGCCTGATGGCCAGCTATACATCACCGCAGGTCGGAAAATTTCAGGTTTGCGCGGATTATATGAGCGGAAATAATGTTCTATCGGCCTGGGGAGCGGGTTTATACTGCTATTTTGCGGACAACGCCGATCTTTTGACAGGTCCGGTATTCCCTCTTTCAAAGCAATTTGCCGGAAGCTCAAAGATGATGTGGTCGCTCCAGCTTGATGTTGATTTTGACATTGTCCCACAGACAGCAAAATAAGAGTCGGCAAGATATCGTCGGTAAAATTGGTTAATAGATACGGTTTAAAAGTGGCCCTTAAAAAGGGCCGCTTTTTTTGACGGAAAATTGACTTGGATTTTTTTCATTCCCGGGTATATTTGATATATAAGAAAAAATGAAGGAGATGTCATATGTGGATCATAACTTTTGCCGCGGCGTTGTTCTTGTTCGTGTATTTAATTTTTGCGTTTTTCAACAACAAAGAATAGGAGGCATAAAATGAACCTTAAGATCATAATTGAACTTTCTTTCTTTTTTGTGCTGGTGCTTATAGCGGCAAGGCCGTTTGGCGAATATATGTACCTGGTATTTACGGGCAAAAAGACCCTGCTGACGCCTGTTTTTACGCCGGTGGAAAATATTATTTACAGGCTATGCGGTGTCAAAAAGGATGACGAACATACCTGGATAGATTATACCGTTTCGCTGATGGCCTTTAATATTGCCGGATTGCTGCTTCTTTTTGCCGTAATAATGCTTCAGGGCTGGCTGCCTTTAAACCCGCAGAAGCTCGGGGCGCCGAATGCATGGCTGGCCATTAATACCGCAGTCTCTTTTGTTACAAACACAAACTGGCAGGCCTACACTCCGGAGTCAACGGTAAGTTATTTTACACAGATGGCAGGGCTGGCGGTGCAAAATTTCCTTTCAGCGGCAACAGGCATTACCGTGGCAATTGCCCTTACCAGGGGATTTACGCGCAAAGAGACCAAGCATCTTGGGTCATTCTGGGTAGATCTTACACGGACAACCCTTTACATACTCCTGCCAATAGCAATTTTTGGCGCCATATTTCTTGTTTCCCAGGGTGTGCCGCAGAACTTTTCCCCTTATACGAACGCAAAAACAGTTGAAGGTGCGCAGCAGGTAATAGCGCAGGGACCGGTGGCTTCACAGGAGGTCATAAAAGAACTCGGAACGAACGGCGGAGGTTTTTTGAACGCCAATTCCAGCCATCCTTATGAGAACCCCACGCCGCTTTCCAATATTTTTGAGATGTTTATAATAGTATTAATCTCTGCCGGTCTTATCTTCACATTCGGAAAGTTTGCCGGAGATTTAAAACAGGGGAGGGCCCTTTTTTATGGTGTTTTTGTAACCCTGATATTACTGGTGCTGTGCGCGGCCTGGTCAGAAACAACGGCCAACCCGCTGCTGGTAAAGAACGCGGGCGCGAAAGTTTCGTTTGAAAACGGCAACACTGAGGGTAAGGAAACAAGGTTTTTCGGGGCAGCATCGCCGCTCTTTTCCGTGCTGACGACCGTGACATCATGTGGCGCGGTAAACAATATGCATGATTCAAATATGCCCCTGACGGGACTTATTGAGTTATTTGACATGCAGCTTGGCGAGCTGATCTTCGGCGGCGTCGGAACTGGTTTATACACACTTCTACTTTTTGCCGTTATTACCGTATTTATCGCGGGGTTAATGGTGGGCAGGACGCCGGAATATCTCGGTAAAAAAATAGGCCCCACGGAGATACAGCTTACCATAGCGGCGGCCATTTTTTCTTCTATCCTGATGCTTTTAAATTCGGCCATAGCCGTCTATGTGGCTGACGCGGTAAAATCGGTCGCAAACCCGGGGCCGCACGGATTCTCCGAGATACTTTACGCGGCCACATCAGCAGCGGCAAATAATGGCTCGGCATTTGCCGGTTTGAATGCGAATATCGATTTCTGGAATATATCGCTGGCATTAGAAATGTTCTTAGGAAGGTTCGTGCCTATCATACTCGTTCTCGCGCTGGCCGGACGCCTTGCTGTAAAAAAGGCCACACCCGCGTCGCTGGGCACTCTGCCTACGAATGACGCGCTTTTTGCCGTCATGCTTGTTATGGTAATATTGCTTGTGGGCGGGCTTACATTTCTGCCGGCACTGTCAATGGGGCCCATTGCTGAACATATGAATCTTTTTGCAGCCTTAAAATAAGGAGAGAAAAAAATGGATAACAAACAACTTAACAGAATCAGTGGAAAAATGCTTCTGGAAGCGGCTGGAAATTCGATAATAAAGCTTTCCCCGGATAAAATGTGGGCCATACCGGTCATGTTCACGGTGGAAATCGGCGCAATTTTGACCACAATAAGCCTGTTTTTCGGCATATTTACTAAAGCCGATGCGGCGGGCATTATCCTGACACTGCATATATCGGTATGGCTGTGGCTCACTGTGATATTTGCAAATTTTGCCGAAGCCCTTGCCGAATCAAGGGGCAAGGCCACGGCTGATTCATTGAAAAAGACGAAGCGCGACCTCATGGCAAAAAAAGTTCCGGATACCGCTTCGCGGGAATTCACGCTGGTAGCGGCATCCACCCTTGTAAGGGGAGATTTTGTCATGGCGGAGCCGTCGGATGTGATTGCGCTTGACGGCGAAATAATTTCCGGTATTGCCAGCATTGACGAGTCCGCTGTAACCGGCGAATCAGCTCCTGTAATAAGGGAAGCCGGCGGCGACCGCTCAAGCGTCATAGGCGGAACAAAGGTTCTCTCGGATTTTATTGTTTATCGCATAACAGCCAACCCCGGCGAAAGTTTTCTTGACAAGATGATAGCGCTCGTTGAAGGAGCGGTGCGTAAAAGGACGCCAAATGAAATTGCCCTGAATATATTGCTTATAGCCCTGACTTTTATATTTCTTCTTGCGGTAGCCACGTTGCAGCCATACGCAAATTTTTTAAAGTCTACTTTTACCGTAACCCAGCTGGTCTCGCTCTTTGTGGCTCTGGCGCCCACTACAATAGGAGCCCTTCTTTCCGCAATAGGAATTGCCGGAATGAACAGGCTGCTTAAAATAAATGTACTTGCATTTTCGGGAAGGTCAGTCGAGGCCGCCGGGGATGTGGATGTTGTCCTGCTTGACAAAACAGGGACAATAACACTGGGAAACAGGCAGGCTGACGCATTTTTTCCGGTCAAAGGCGTCGGGGAGCAGGAACTGGCCGAGGCGGCGCAGTATTCCTCGCTTTCGGATGAGACTCCGGAAGGCAGGTCCATTGTTGTGCTGGCCAAGCGCAAATTCAACATAAGGGAACATGAATTCGGATCCACAGATAAGGTTAATTTTATACCGTTTAAGGCGGAAACGCGCATGAGCGGGGTGGATTTGAACGGCGTAATGATAATGAAAGGCGCTTCTGAATCGATAATAGAATATGTAAAGTCAAAAGAGAAGAATATTTCAATTCCCGGGGACCTGCAGGCAATAGTTGAATCGGTCGCTGTAAAAGGGGGAACCCCGCTTGTGGTGGCAAAAGACGCCAGGATACTTGGCGTCATATATTTAAAAGATATATTGAAGGGCGGCATAAAGGAAAGGCTGCAGCAACTCAATCTGATGGGCATAAAAAGCGTGATGATAACCGGCGACAACCCAATAACTGCGGCATCGATTGCGGCCGAGGCCGGGGTAAACGATTTTTTATCAAACGCAAAGCCGGAGACAAAACTGGCGCTTATAAAAAAATACCAGGCCGACGGACACATGGTGGCAATGATAGGCGACGGAACGAATGACGCTCCGGCCCTTGCGCAGGCCGATGTGGGAATAGCAATGAATACCGGCACTGCCGCGGCCAGGGAAGCGGGCAATATGTTGGATCTAGACTCGAATCCCACAAAAGTCATTGAGGTGGTGGAAATAGGAAAGCAGATACTCATCACGCGCGGCTCGCTTACGACTTTTTCAATCGCCAACGACGTGGCAAAGTATTTTGCCATAGTGCCGGCAATGCTTATGGGTATGTTTCCGTCAATGGCTCCGCTCAATATAATGAGGCTGGCATCGCCGTCTTCCGCCATTCTTTCGGCGATTATATTCAATGCTGTGATAATACCGTCGCTCATCCCTCTGGCCCTGCGCGGAGTGCCGTATAAACCGCAGTCCGCGGCCAGGCTTTTAAGGGTGAACATACTTATCTACGGACTTGGCGGGGTTATACTTCCTTTCATAGGAATCAAGGTAATAGACATGCTGCTCGCCGTTCTTCACATAGTTTAGGAAAAGGAGAAAAACAAATGAAAAAAATATTATTCACCTCGGCAATGATGCTTTTGTGTTTTACTTTTCTGTGCGGGGTTGTTTATCCCGCGCTAATATGGGCGGCCGCAAAGCTTGTATTTCCCGGCCAGTCAAAGGGCAGTCTTGTCGTAAAAGACGGCGTTGTTGTTGGCAGCAGCCTTCTGGGGCAGAAATTTACAAAACCGCAGTATTTTCATTCCAGGCCGTCCGCGGTGGATTATAACGCCTCGAATTCGGGAGGGTCAAACCTTGCACCGACAAATCCCGACCTGATAACGGGTATTTTAAAGAATGCAGATGCCGAATTAAAGGACAACCCGCAGCAGGCGGGAAAAGTTCCCGGAGACCTTGTAAGCGCATCCGCCAGCGGGCTTGATCCGCAGATAACCAGAGAGGCCGCAATCTGGCAGATAAAACGCGTGGCAGCCGCCCGTGAAGTTGACGAAAAAATTATTATGTCGGCTGTTAATAAATATACAGAGGAGCCATTGCTGGGGTTTATCGGCCCAAAGATGGTCAATGTACTGGAATTGAACATGTATATCGATTCCATTACTCCGGCTGATCCAAAAATCAGTGTTACGGGGGGAAAAAGTTGATATAATAAGGTCAAAGGGATTTATTAATTAATAAGGAAAAGGATGCGCATGGAAAACAGTTTTTTAAACAGGATAAAAGGAAAGGAATTTATATTCAGCACCCTGCTGGTGGCGTTTGTAACTGTCATCGGTTCGTTTTTCAGGGGTATAATAGACGCGTCAAACTTTGCTGTTTTATTCCTTCTGGCCGTTGTACTAAGTGCACTGTGGTGGGGGATGGCCTCGTCTGTTTTTACCGCTTTTTTTGGTGTGCTGGCCTTTGATTTCTTCCTTGTACCACCTTACAATTCCTTTTCAGTCAGTGATCTGAAATATATATACACTTTTGTGGGTTTTATAATAACCGGAGTAATAGTCAGTATGGTCGCCTCGCGCGCAAGGAGGCAGGCGATAGAGACGAAACAGCGCGAGGCCCGCACCGCGGTGCTTTACAGGTTCAGCAATGAAATGGCGGAATGTGAAACGACACCGCAGGTCATCGGCGCTGTAAGGAAAAATGTCGGCGAATTGCTCGGCTGTTCTACGGCGGTTTTTATGCCGCATAAGGATGGAATATCAGACGCGGGAAGCGACGCGGATTTTCCGCTCGACACACATGAGTATGCCGTGGCACAATGGGCGTTTTCCAATAAAAAGCCGGCCGGTTCCGGGACGACAACGCTCAGCGCCGCAAAGGCTTTTTATGTGCCGCTTGAAACTTCACTGGAAGCAGTGGGAGTGCTCGGCATACGGACGGCAGACGGGCGTGTGATATTCAACACTTCTGAAATGGAACTTGTCACAGCGCTTGCAAACCAGTCTTCGGTTGCCATTCAGCGCGCCGTTCTGACGGAAAAATCCAGGGAAATGGAACTGGCGAAAAAGACACAGGCCCTTCAGGCTGCGCTGTTGAATTCCATATCGCATGACCTGCGCACTCCTCTTGTTTCAATTACAGGGGCCTTAAGCGCGCTTTCCCAGGATTTTGAGGCTGTCGACGCCGCGGACAGGAAGGAACTTTTGCAGACGGCATATGATGATTCGCTTCACTTAAACGAGATAGTTGGAAACATCCTGGATATGACAAGGGTAGAATCGGGAAATTTAAAACTCAACGTAAGGCCTTGCGATCTCCGCGACCTGATTGGAGCCTCGTTAACGCAGCTCAAGGATAAGCTTGAAGGCAGGATGGTCGCGGTTGATATACCCGGGGATCTGCTTGAGGTACCCGTGGATTTTTCGCTAATGATGAGGGTTTTTATTAATTTAATAGACAATGCGGCAAAATACTCGCCGGCCGGATCTGAAATATACATAGGGGCAAAAACAGAAGGAAATATGGCGGTCATGACGGTAAAAGATTCGGGTTTTGGAATACCATCCGGGGATCTCGAACATATATTTGACAAGTTTTTCAGGGCGGTCAAGCCAAGGCAGGTTTCGGGCACCGGGCTTGGATTGTCAATTTGCAGGGGAATAGTGGAGGCTCATGGCGGTAAAATTTGGGCCCGGAACAATACGGAAAGTGGAGCGGTTTTCTTTATAAGGCTGCCATTAGGTGATGCGGGACACGGCGGGAGGGACTGACGTGGAAAACAGCGGCGGTTTGCGGATTCTTGTTGTGGACGATGAAAAGACCATCCGGCGGTTTTTAAAAGCCGCATTAAACTCAAAAGGCATCTCCGTAATTGAGGCCTCCGACGGGGAACAAGGTGTGTATATTGCGTTGAACTCGCACCCGGACGCGGTGATACTGGATCTCGGCCTGCCGGATATGGACGGCATCGATATAGTAAAAAAAATCAGGGAAAGTTCCGTGGTTCCGATAATTATTCTTTCGGTGCGGAACGATGAGTCCGACAAGATAGCAGCCCTGGACGCCGGCGCGGATGATTATCTTACAAAACCATTTAACGCGGGAGAACTGCTGGCAAGGATAAGGACAATAATGCGCAGGCTTGCGCCGAGACAGGACGGGCCGGTTTATAAAACCGGAACGCTTGAGGTTGATATAACGCAGCATGCCGTCACGGTAAAGGGTAAAACAGTGAAGCTGTCGCCCGTTGAGTTTGATATAATAAAGATGCTTGTGATGAACTATGGAAAAGTATTGACCCATAAAAGGATACTTAAGGAAATATGGGGAAAAAACGAGGAGCCCGAGGACGCGCTTCATTTGCTCAGGGTGACGATAAGCAATATTAGAAATAAGATAGAGCCTGACCCGAACAGGCCGGAGCATATTTTGACGGAGCCCGGCGTGGGTTACAGGCTATTTGAGGAGTGAAAAATGGAAAATACCAACACGTTAAAACCTGATTCTCAGGCGCTCCTGGATGAGTTGAATAAATCGTCTCTGGATGGCAAAAGAGGTCTTATTAAACTTTTTATAGGCTATGCCCCGGGCGTGGGCAAGACCTATTCAATGCTCGAACAGGCGCGTGCCCTTAAAAGTAGGGGTGTAGATGTAGTGGTGGGCGTGGTGGAGACACACCGGCGGAAAGAAACAGAGGCGATGATGGCAGGGCTTGAAGTAATTCCTCTGGCCGAAATAAATTATAAGAACGTGCTCTTAAAGGAACTTGATATGCAGGCTATCATCAAACGCGCGCCAAAGGTAGTTCTTGTCGACGAACTGGCCCACACAAATGCGCCGGGATCAACGCACTTAAAACGGTATCAGGATGTGCTGGAACTATCCAAAAATAATATAGACGTTTATACCACGGTCAACATACAGCATTTTGAGAGCGTCAATGACATTGTTGCCGGAATTACCGGTGTGAAGGTACAGGAAACGGTGCCTGATATTATGCTGGATCATGCCGACGAGATAGAAGTAAAGGACATTCCGATTGAAGAATTGCACCAGCGGTTGAAGGAAGGAAAAGTTTATATTCCGGAACAGGCAAAGATCGCGGTGGATAAATTTTTTAAGCGGTCAAATCTGCTTGCCCTGCGTGAAATAACATTAAGAAGGGTCGCGACAAAGCTGGATTCCGAGCTTGTTAATTACATGAAAGCAAAAGCAATAATAGGGCCCTGGCCGGTATCCGAACGCCTTCTGGTATGCGTGGCGCCTTCACCTTACGCAAAACAACTAATAAGAAAGGCTTACCATCTCGCCAGCGAGATAAAGGCAGAATGGTATGCGGTATATGTCGAATCCATCTCCCAGCTTCAAATGGACGACAATGACAGGGCTAAGCTCGCATCAACACTTGAATTCGCCGAGGAACTGGGAGCAAAGGTAAGGACCCTTTCCGGTAATGACGTGGCAGAAGAACTGCTCCGATTTTCTTCGCAGGAAAAAATAACAAGAATAATGATTGGAAAACCATCCGCCGGACTTGGCTTTGGTATATTCAATCCGTCGCCCGTAAAGAAACTGATCAATTCAAGCGGGGAAATAGATCTTTACCTCATAGAACCCAATGCTGAGAACCGGGAAAAAGAAGGTGATAAAAAACGCAGAAGAATATTGCCGCGTTTTAATTTTATGGATTATATGTACAGTTTTCTCCTGCTGCTGCCAGTAGTCGGGCTCGGAGCGCTGCTGCATTCAATTTTCAGAATAGAAAACTTTTCCGTTATTTTCATAATTTCAGTCGTTGCAAGCGCTTATCTTTTTGGAACGTACCCATCAATATTCGTATCGGTAATGAGCATCCTGTTCTACGACTTCTTTTTTGTGCCGCCATATTTCAACTTAACGATAGTCAAGCCGGAATATGCAGTCGAGGTTATAATGTTTTTTATAACATCAATAGTAGTAGGCGAGATAACACGCCTCTTCCGCAGGCAGAAGGAAGCGCTCAGGATGAGGTTGGAAAATATAAGAATACTTGAACAGATGGGCAGGGAATTGCTCGGCGTCCCTACAATAGAGCAGGTAATGGAATCTACGGCTGAAAATAAAAATCCGGAACTCATGGAAACGATACAGCTCATCAATATTGACATAATGGAGCAGGTGGCCGGTATAATATCGGGATATATGTTAAAGGTTTTAAAAGTTCCAAATATGATAATTTTTAAGGACAGGGATAAAAAAATAAAGGTTTGGGCGCGTTCCGACAACACGTCGACTATATCCAAAAATGATATGGGCGTGGCAAATTGGGTTTATGAAAAGGGCGATATTGCCGGCAAGGGAACAATGACCCTGGTTTCGTCGGAATTTGTATTTTTACCAATGGCCACAAGGAACGGAACGGTAGGCGTTATCGCTCTGAAGACGGATTACGCGCAGGTTCTGCCGCAGGATAAATATTTTATAACGGCAATCGCGGATTTTGCCGCCATTTCTGCGGAAAAATGCGCTAAACTTATGGTGTAGTTCCGTAAAAAATCAGATAATAAAAAAATGGCCGGGTAAAATCGGCCCATATATATTTGTATATATAAAAGAAACAGCGCAAACAAATAACCGCTTTATTTTACTGCCTATTTTTATTTTTCCCTTGATTTCCCGCGGTTTAAATGTATAATTATCCCATTATTTTGAAGCATACGGCCGGTATGTATAAACGGCTTTTGCATAAGGAAAATATATAGACGCACCAAAGATAAGTTCCGCGGGCAGTTTTTGCCGCGGACTTTAGACGGTTTTGAACCCTACCCCAAAACAGTATAAATCCCTTTAAATTCACGATTCGGGCTACGTGCATATAAAACAGGAGACAAAATGGAAGAGAAAAAGAATATTTTTCAGCAGACCAAAGAGGTTCTTCTAGGCACGGCCAGAAGCGTCCGTGATCCGAATATTTTTCACAAAGTGTCGCTAATAGCCCTTATGGCATGGATCGGACTGGGCGCGGACGGCATGACATCTTCATGTTACGGCCCTGAAGAGTCATTTTTGACGCTTGGATCGCACTTCACCCTGGGCATATTCGTGGCGCTTGCGTCCATGCTTACAATTATTATAATAAGCGCCAGTTATTCCCAGCTTATTGAATTATTTCCGGCGGGTGGCGGCGGGTACCTGGTGGCAAGCAAATTATTATCGCCGGCCGCCGGCGTTGTGTCGGGTTCGGCCCTGATAATAGACTACGTTCTTACTATAAGCCTCTCCATAGCGTCGGGAGCTGACGCTCTTTTCTCATTTCTGCCGGTCAGCATGCAGGCATATAAATTCTGGGTCGCAATCTTCGGTGTGGTAATTCTAATGTTAATGAATATGAGGGGCGTCAAGGAATCTATTGCGGCAATTTCACCCATATTCGCGGTATTTGTAATAACACACATAGTGATAATAGTTTATGCCTTTATAATGAATTCCGGCAACGCGCATTCCGTTGTTGTCCAGACGGTGACCGATATAAAAAGCACGGGGGCAGCTCTTGGGACCCTGGGAATGATCGTGCTCGTCCTGAAAGCTTATTCAATGGGTGCAGGCACATTTACCGGCATTGAAGCCGTGTCAAACGGGCTGAATATTTTTGCCGAGCCGCGTATAAAGAACGCAAAAAAAACAATGTTATATATGGCGGCATCGCTTTCTTTCCTTGTGGTTGGTATAACCATAGCATATGTCCTTTTTAAGGTAACTCCGCAGAACGGCAAGACCCTTAACGCCGTCCTTTTTGAAAACGTTGCAAAAGGATGGGGAAAATTCGGAACAATATTTGTCCAGGTCACGCTTATATCCGAAGCTGCATTGCTTTTTGTGGCGGCCCAGGCCGGATTTATCGACGGGCCAAGGGTCATTGCCAATATGGCAAAGGACCGCTGGATGCCTTCCAGGTTTGCACTGCTGTCCGACAGGCTTGTCGCAAAAAACGGGATTATTATAATGAGCCTTGCCGCAATATTAACCCTTTTTATCTCAAAAGGCTCCGTCGCTTTTCTTGTGGTGCTTTATTCGATAAATGTTTTTATAACTTTTACGCTTTCCCAGCTGGGCATGGTCATTCACTGGTGGCAGGCACGTAAAAATGGAGAAAAATGGAAAAGAAAGATCATAGTTAATGCGGTCGGTTTTGTGATGACGGCATTTATTCTTATTGTGGTTATGGCCGTCAAACTTAAAGAAGGCGGATGGATAACCATTGTCATAACTTCAGGCCTTGTATTCTTTTGCTTTTATATAAAACGCCATTATGACGAGACGGGAAAACAGTTGCTAAAACTTGATTCTCTTGTTGAGGCGGCGGCAACGTATTCTCCGGATGTCATAGATGACGAATATAAACCTAAAAAACCCGTGCCGGCATATAACTCCGGGGCGAAAACAGCAGTCGTATTCGTCAACGGTTTTAACGGCCTCGGCATGCACACTGCAATGTCCATAATAAGACTGTTCGGCAATTCTTTTAAAAATTTTGTTTTTGTGCAGATAGGAATAATAGACACAGGGAACTTTAAGGGCAAGGAAGAGGTCGATAAGCTTCAGAAGTATATTGACGAAGAGGTTGGGGCTTATGTGGATTTTTTTCGTGAAAATGGATATTACGCCGAGGGTATCACTGCAATAGGAACAGAAGCGGTACAAGAGGCAAACAGGCTTGTGCCGAAGATAAGGGACAAGTTTTCCGATCCAATATTTTTCGGCGGCCAGCTGGTCTTTAAGGAAGACACATTCATGAACAATCTACTGCATAACTATATAGTGTTCCAGCTCCAGCAGTCATTTTACCACCAGGGGATAACGTTTGTAATACTTCCGATAAGGGTATATTAAAAAATTAAAAATTTAAAATTTGAAACCAATAATTGAAACGAAAGCAATACGGCTTCGCATGCCTTTCTTTCCTGATTTTATACCTTTTAATTGTAATTTTTGGTTTTGAATTCTAAATTTGCAATTGTATTAGAGGCAAATAAAAGGTATAATATAAATCCCTGTGAAATTTTGCGGCAGGGATATTGGACTAACGGTTAAATCATTGTTTTTTAGCCGTATTTTCCCCAAGGCACACCAAAACTTGGGGCCATGAATTTAGGAGTATAAAGATGAACAAGTTTGCTGATTCGGCCAGGAAAAGCGTAATGCACATCACGCCCTATATTCCGGGCAAACCTATCGAGGAAGTCCAGCGCGAGTACGGCGTCAGGGATGTGGTGAAACTCGCCTCAAATGAAAACCCGCTGGGGCCGTCGCGGCTTGCCGTGAAAGCCATCTCAAAAAAGCTGGGCGCGCTCAACCTGTACCCGGAAAGCGGGGCGTTTTACTTGAGGCGCGCCCTGGCAAAGCATCTCAAAATAAAGGAAAACACCCTTATATTCGGCAACGGCTCCAACGAGCTGCTGCACCTTATAGCCGAGGCCTTTGTTTCGCCGGGCGATGAGGTCATGTTTTCCGCGCTGTCATTCGTGGTTTATCCGATTGCAACGGACCTTGCCGGGGGAACCGCAATCCAGATACCCCATAAAAATTTCAGCCATGATATCGACGGTTTTATAAAAAGGCTCAGCCCCGGGACAAAACTTATCTATATATGCAACCCCAATAATCCAACCGGGACATTTATTTCAAAAGAGGAATTTGAAAAGCTCATGTCCGCGGTATCTCCGAAGACAATTGTGGCCCTTGACGAGGCTTATTTTGAATATGTCCAGGATAAAAACTTTCCTGACGGGATTAAATACCTTTCAAAATACCCGAACCTGATAGTGCTGCGGACATTTTCCAAAGTGTACGGCCTGGCCGGGGCGAGGATCGGCTACGCCGCCGCGGACCCGGACATCATAGAAATTATTGAAAGGATCCGGGCGCCTTTTAACGCAAGCACGCCGGCACAGGCCGGAGCGGAAGCGGCTTTAAAGGACGGCGCCCATATCAAAAAAACGCTGAAGACCAACAGCGAGGGTAAAAGCTATCTTTATTCAGAATTAAAAAAACTCGGCATCGAGTTCGTCCCCACGCAGGGCAACTTTATATTCGTAAAATTCATGTCAAACTGCAAAGTGGTCTTCGAGGAACTGCTGAAAAAAGGGGTTATAATAAGGCCCCAGTTCGACAATTACGCCAGGATTACCATTGGCGCCATGGCGGAAAACAGGAAACTTATAAAGGCGCTCAAAACGGTCAAATAATAAAACGGCCCGTATTAGGGCCAAAAACATGGCGGAGGGTCAGATGATAATTGTTATGAAACCAAAGGCTTCAAAAAAACAGGTGGAACATATAACCCTGAAGATCAGGGAATTCAAGCTTACACCGCATATTTCAAAGGGCAAGGAAACCACGATAATCGGGGTCATCGGCGATGAGCGTGTGCTTCAGGGCGTCCCTTTTGAGGGGTTTGCCGGCGTGGATAAGGTTATGCAGATACTGAAGCCCTACAAGCTTGCAAGCCGCGACTTTAAAAAGGAAAATTCCGTAATTAAATGCGGCAATGTTGAAATAGGCGGAAATAAAATAGTAATGGTGGCCGGGCCGTGTTCCGTGGAGAACAGAAAACAGATACTTGCCACGGCAAAGGCCATAAAGGAAGCCGGCGCGCACATACTGCGCGGAGGGGCCTTTAAGCCCAGGACGTCGCCTTACGCGTTTCAGGGGCTCGGCGAAGAAGGGCTGAAACTTCTGGCAGAGGCCAGGGAAATGTACGGAATGCCGATTGTTACCGAGGTGCTTGATACAAGGCATGTAGCGCTTGTTAATAAATACGCCGATATGTTCCAGATAGGGGCGAGGAACATGCAGAATTTTGAGCTGTTAAAGGAAGTTGGAAAAACCCAGAAACCCGTCCTGTTAAAAAGGGGGATGATGTGCACCGTGGCGGAATGGCTCATGTCGGCCGAATACATCCTGGCCAACGGCAATATGAACGTCATACTCTGCGAGCGCGGCATAAGGACTTTTGAAACGGCCACAAGGAACACGCTGGATCTTTCGGCGGTGCCGCTGGTCAAAAGCCTGACGCACCTGCCGGTAGTTGTTGATCCGTCACACGGCACAGGAAAAAAACCGCTTATAATGCCCATGGCAATGGCCGCGGTCGCGGCCGGTTCCGACGGAATATTGATAGAAGTGCACCCGAAACCGGAAGAGGCTTTATCCGACGGGGACCAGTCGCTGGTGCCGGCCGAATACAGGGAGCTTGTGAAAGAATGCGGAAAAATAGCAAAGGCCATAGACCGTACAATCTGACGGCGTAAAATATTTTACGGGAAACGGACGGTAAAGATGAAAGCAAGGTTTAACAAAGTCGCGATAGCCGGCATGGGATTGATGGGCGGGAGCCTGGGAAGGGCGCTTCTTGAAAGAAAACTTGCCCTTGAAGTCACAGGAGTCGGCAGGAATATTAAAAAATTGAAGCTTGCCATGAAAAAAAGGGCGGCAACAAGCGTTACCACTGATTATAAGGCCGGGTTTTCAGGAGCGGACATAATTGTTCTGAGCGTCCCGGTTGATATGATACCGGAAATTTTCAGGGATAATTACAGGTTCATGGATCCCTCGTGCGTGGTTACGGATATGGGCAGCGTAAAGGGAGCCATTGTGGGCGAAATAGAGAAAATTGAAAAAAGTTTCCCCGGGCGGCGCAATGTTTTTGTGGGGTCGCATCCGATGGTGGGCTCTGAAAAGACCGGGATTGCAAACAGTTCCGCCGGAATGTATGAAGGCGGGACATGCATAATAACTCCGACCGTAAATACCGATAAAAAGAGGGTTGAAGTTATCCGTTCTGTGTGGAAAGCGCTCGGGATGAAAACCGTCGAAATGACGCCGGGGGAACACGATGAAAAAATATCCGGCGTCAGCCACCTGCCGCATATGCTGGCTTTCTTGCTTTCAAATATG
Organism: candidate division FCPU426 bacterium; assembly: GCA_003159495.1. Classification (GTDB taxonomy): domain Bacteria; phylum Oederibacteriota; class PGYV01; order PGYV01; family Palsa-1178; genus Bog-1181. The sequence continues at coordinate 50,602 of PLPI01000063.1, forward strand.
GAGGCCGGCGTGATAAAAAATAACAGGGAAATCATAGGGAACGGATTCAGGGATACCACCAGGATAGGCGCATCGAGCGAAGAGATATGGGGCGGAATATTCATGGAAAACAAGAAGGCGCTTTCCACGGACATTGACAGGGCGATAAACGGACTTAATAAAATGAAAGCGCTGCTGGCAGGATCAGACATTAACAGTTTGAAAAGGTACATCAGGAACGCAAGAAAAACAAGGGAGTTGCTTAATAAATGAAAAAAATACATGTAGCGCCGCTGGCAAAGTGCCACGCCGGAGTTTTTGTACAGGGAGACAAGTCAATATCGCACAGGGCCGTGATAATCGGCTCCATTGCCAAGGGCGTGACGCGTGTGACCAACTTTCTTGAGGCGGCTGACACGCTCAATACCGTAAAGGTATATTCGGACCTCGGCGTAAAGATTGAAAAAAAGAAGGGTGAATATTTTATACACGGCAACGGGCTTTATTCCCTGAACCAGCCGTCACAGCCGCTTTATGTGGGAAATTCCGGGACCAATATCAGGCTTTCGCTGGGCGTGCTCGCGGCCCAGCATTTTACCTCGGTAATAACCGGGGATAACCAGATAGTCAAGAGGCCCATGGCAAGGGTCATTGAACCTCTGACCCTTATGGGCGGCAGGTTCGAAAGCAGGGGAGGCAAGTCCCCGGTTACCGTGCACGGACAGACACTGAAAGGCATTACATACACGCTTCCCATGGCCAGCGCGCAGGTAAAATCGGCAATACTGCTCGCCGCTCTTCACGCGAACGGCGATACTGTTATAAAAGAACCGGTAAAATCGAGGGACCATACCGAGCGCATGCTAAAACATTTCGGAGCCCGCATTACGGTAAAGGACAGGGCCATAACGGTAAAACCGGGAAAAGAACTTGCGGCCAGGGATGTTTTTGTTCCGGGGGATATTTCATCGGCGGCTTATTTTATAATCGCCGGATTGATGGTGAAAAATTCCAGGATTTCCGTCAAAAGCATAGGATTAAATCCCACAAGGATGGGGCTCATTGAAGTCATGAAGAAAATGGGCGCAAGCATAGTGATCAGGAATTTAAAGGTCAAAAACGGCGAGCCTGTCGGGGATGTTGTGGTGAAGACTTCAAAGCTTAAAGGCACCGTTATAAAAGGCGGCATGATACCGAAGCTTATAGATGAGATACCGGTCATCGCGGTCGCCGCGGCTTTCGCGAAGGGAAAGACCGTCATTATGAACGCCGAAGAACTGCGTTACAAGGAAACGGACCGCATCGAAACAGTGGTAAAAAACTTAAAGCTTATAGGCGTTGAGGCATTTTCCACAGCCGACGGCATGGTGATTGAGGGCGGCAACGGGAAACCCTTCAAATACGCTTCAATTGATTCGTTCGGGGACCACAGGATAGCAATGGCGTTTTCAGTGGCGGCGCTTTCCGGCGAGAACGGGATGCTCATAAAGGATATAGAGTGTGTCGACACCTCGTTCCCGAAATTTTATGAAATTATTTCATCGCTGAGGTGAAGCGTGGATAAAATATCCCGCGGGCCGGGGCGGATAATGGTTTATATAGTGCATAACTTTTATAAAACCCTGTCGTGGCTTTATCTGCATATTTTTCATTTTTATAGGGCGTACAATATCGAAAACATCCCTTCAAAAGGGGGGTTCATCGCGGCCGCCAATCACGCGAGTTTTCTTGACCCTCCGCTTGTCGGCGTGGCAACTTTCAGGCGGGTTTTCAGGTATATGGCGCGTGACACCCTTTTTAAACTGCCTGTCTGGGGATGGATGCTGCTGAATATGGGGGCAATCCCGTTAAAGCGCGGCGCGGTCGACAGAAACGCCTGGGAAAATGTCATAAAATGCCTGAAAGATGGCTGGATAGTGGCCATGTTTCCCGAGGGTACCAGGACGCCGGACGGGGAAATAAAGCCCGGCAGGGCCGGAACGGGCATGATGGCCTACAGGGCGAAGTGCGGCGTAATACCGGTTTACATACATAATTCATTCCAAGCCTGGCCCAGGGGGCGCGCGCTTCCCCGTATTTTTACGGCTGTAAAAATTGTTTACGGAAAGCCGGTGACTTTTGAGGAACAGTTTGCTAAAGAAGAGTCCAAGGAAGTTTACCAGGAAATAACAGACAGGATAATGATTGAGATAAAAAAGCTCAGGGATGATTTTGCCGCCTCCGGAGCGGGCCGTAAAAAATGAAGGTTTATGTGGCGGAAGGTTCGGGGTTTTGTTTCGGAGTAAAACGCGCCATGGATATGGCATTTAAATACGCCGTGAAAAACCGCGGTAAAAAGGTTTATTCACTGCATGAGATTATACACAATCCGCAGGAAGTCGTGCGCCTTGAAAAGGCGGGCGCAAGGCATGTGGAAAAGATAAGCTCCATAGAAAAAGGGGCGGCGGCCATAATATCGACGCACGGCGTAACCGGGCTCGAACAAGACAGGCTCAAGGAAAAATGCGGGGGCGTGCTTGACACGACCTGCCCTTACGTGAAGAAGATACATAATATAGTAAAAAAGCTGGCGGATGAAAACTACCAGGTTATAATCGCAGGCGATGCGGATCATCTGGAAGTTAAATCAATCCTCGGGTACGCGGGCGAAGGCGCCGTGGTGGTGGCCTCGGCGCGTGAGGCCTCAAAGCTCAAACTCAGGGAAAAAGTGGGCGTTGTATCGCAGACCACGAATAACATGGCGATGTATATCGAGGTGCTCGGCGAGGTACAGAAAAAGGCCTTTGTGAGCAGGTATTCTGAAGTGCGGGCATTCAATACCATATGCGACGCGACAAAGAACAGGCAGGCCGCAACGCTTGAACTGGCAAAAAAAGTTGATGTGCTTATAATAGTGGGCGGCAAAAACAGCGCCAACACAAAAAGGCTTTATGAACTCGGAAAAACAGTGCTGCCCTGGGTTTACCACGTGGAGACGGCTTCCGAGATAAAAAAAGCATGGTTCGCCGGAAAAAAAGCCGCCGGGGTATCGGCGGGGGCGTCAACACCTGAAAAGGGTATTATTGACGCCGTAAAAAGAATAAAAATGATTGGAGAAAATTGATGCTTAGAGACGGGATGATAATAAAGGGAAAAGTAACGCGCAAATCCGACGGCGATATATTTGTCGACATAGGATATAAGAGCGAGGGAATTATATCAAGGGATGAAACGGCCAAATATTCCTATTACGACGAGCTGGTGGAAGGCGGGGAGATAGACGTCCATGTAAAAAGGGTGGAAACGCCCGAGGGGTTCGTCTCTCTTTCAAAGATAATAGCCGACAAAAAACTGGTTTTTTCCAGGGTGAAAGCGGCCTTTAAGGACGGCGGATTCATCGAAGGGCATGTTATAAAGGCCGTCAAGGGCGGGTTTATAATAGATTTTGGCGCGAATGTCACAGCATTCCTGCCCATGTCGCATTCAAAATCCTACGGCGAGGATATCGTGGGAAAAAAGCTGCCGCTGAAAATAATACAGCTCGACGAGGAAAAAAGGAACGTTGTGGTTTCATACAAGGAATATGTCAATGAAAAGGAAAAGACCGAGACCGAAACTATCACGCGCAATTTTCCCCTGAACGAGAAGGCGATGGTGAAAATACTCCAGGCGCTTCCCGACGGCGTTGAAGTCGAAAAAGAAGGGGTCAAAGTGTTTATCCCGATAACCGAACTGTCGTGGCGCTTTATTTCAAAACCGGGCGACGAGGGGTATAAAGAGGGGGACATGATAGAGGTGCTGGTAATGAACAATGAAAAGGGCAGGGTTGTATTGAGCCCGAAACGCCTGAGCGACAACCCTTTCAAATCATTTATTGAAACCAACAAACCCGGCGACAGGCTGGACGCGAAGGTCGGTGAAATAATTCCCGAGGGAATCGTTGTGTCGGTCAGCGACGGCCTTGAGGGGTTTATTCCCGCGGGCGAGCTTTCTTATTTCAGGAGGATAAAGGACCCGGCTGAAATATACAGGGCCGGCGACATTGTTAAAACATGTATCCTGAAAATTGACGAGGCAAAAAACAGGGTGATATTGAGCGTTAAAAGGCTTGAAAAAAATCCATGGAACAACATGGAGGAGCGCTACCCGGTCGGGGCCAGGGTAATGGGGACGGTAAAAAACATAGTTGAAGGCGACGGCGCCGAAGTGGAGCTTGACGAGAACATAGACGCTTATATTCATATATCAAATATCGAATGGAACCAGCCTGCCACAGTGGCGGGAGTTTTAAAGGCGGGGGATAAAAAGGAATTTAAGATTGTTGATATAGACAAGTCCAGGTACGCCGTATTGCTGGGGCTAAAACAGCTTCACGCGTCCCCCTGGGCGGTATTCGCCTCCAGGTACAAAGAGGGGATTTATCTCGACGCGAAGATAACGGACATTGACGACGCCGGAGTGACGGTACTGCTTCCGGAGGGCGTAACCGGGAAGATAGCGGTAAAAAACAGGGCGAAATTGAGGAACGTAAAAGGCGACGTCATAAAGGTAAAAATATTAAAGATAGAAAAAGAAGCCAAAAAGATATCCCTTTCGGCAAAGGACCTTGAGGCCACTGAAGAGCAGAAACAGCTTGATGATTACATGAAATCACACGACCATTCCACCTTCAAACTCAACGATATCATTAATTTTGACGGCAGCAACAAAGAGGAGGAACATGGCAAATAAAAAAATACCGCTTCCCACGGTTAACAGGCTGTCGCTTTACCTGAAGTGTTTTTACGACCTTGCCGCGTCCGACGTGGAATATGTCTCCTCGGACCAGGTTGCAACTTCCATAGGTTTGAACCCGGCGCAGGTCAGGAAAGACCTCGCCTATTTTGGAAAATTCGGGCGCAGGGGGTTCGGCTACCATGTCGGCCAGTTAAAGGAGCACATTTCAAAGATACTCGGAACCCACAGGCAGTGGAAACTCGCGGTCGTGGGCACCGGAAATCTCGGAAGGGCGCTGCTGATGTACCCTGGTTTCCAGATTCGCGGCTTTAAGGTGGTGGCGGGTTTTGATGTGGATCCCGCAAAAGTCGGCTGGGAACTTGACGGGGTGAGGATATATAACTTTGACGAGCTCGAAAAGATAATTAAAAAGGAAAAGATAGATATAGTCATAATAACAACACCCAGGGATTCGCTTGACGCGGTTATGACGAAACTCAGGGGAACCGACATAAAGGGAGTCCTGAATTTTGCCGGAAAGCATCTGCTGAAGGATTCCAATATAATAGTAAGGAACGTCGACGTTGCGCTGGAACTTGAACAGCTCACGTTTTTTCTGACCAACAAACAGGGCAAAGAATAAACAACCGCCCGGCAGTGGCGGGATAATATACGGAGGCTTTTATGAAGATAGTTTTTAACGGAAAGGAAATCGAGGCGCAGCCGGGAAAAAGGGCGTCGGAAATTATAAAGGAATCGGGAGCGGATACGGCCGGCGCGCTTGCCGTCAAGTTCAACGGCATGGCGCTGGATATGGGAGCGCCGCTTAATGAAGACGGCGAATTAAAGGCGCTGACATTCGCCGACGCCGAAGGAAAGGAAATATACTGGCACTCCACGTCCCATTTGATGGCGGCGGCGGTCAAAAGGTTATATCCCGGGACAAAGGTGGCCATTGGGCCGGCCATTGATGAGGGGTTTTATTATGATTTTGACAGGGAAAAATCATTTACAGAAGAGGACCTTGTTAAAATAGAGGAAGAGATGAGGAATATTATAAAGGAGAATCCGGCGCTGAAACGTTCGGAGGTATCCAGGGCCGATGCGGTAAAAATGTTTACCGATTCGGGGGAAAACTACAAGGTGGAAATACTTGATTCCATAAAGGACCCGGTTTTGACCCTTTATGCCCTTGGTGATTTTACGGATTTATGCCGCGGGCCGCATATCGGCCTTGTAAAAAAGATAAAGGCATTCAAACTCACAAGGGTTGCGGGAGCCTACTGGCGCGGGGACGAGAAAAACAAGATGCTCCAGAGGATATATGGCATTTCGTTCCCCGAACAGAAAATGCTGGACGATTATTTTAAGGTCCAGGAAGAGGCTAAACAGCGCGACCACAGGAAATTGGGCAAGGAACTTGACCTTTATTCGATGCATGAGGAGTACGGGCCGGGGTTAATTTACTGGCACCCCAAGGGCGGTATTATAAGGAAGGAAATCGAGGATTTCTGGCGCGACGAGCACTTAAAACGCGGCTATGACCTGATATTTTCCCCTCATGTGGCGAAACTCGACCTCTGGAACACATCGGGGCATACGGGTTTTTACAGGGATTCCATGTATCCTCCAATGACAATGGACGAGACGGAATACCAGGTAAAGCCGATGAACTGCCCGTTCCATATACTTATGTATAATAATTCAATGAAGAGCTACCGCGATCTGCCGCTGCGCTGGGCGGAGCTGGGCACTGTTTACCGCTATGAAAAATCAGGCACTCTGCACGGCCTCATGAGGGTGAGGGGTTTTACCCAGGATGACGCCCACCTGTTCATGATGGAGGAACAGCTTGATGAGGAACTCACAAAGCTCATTGAGATAATTCATTTTATACTCAAGACATTCGGGTTCACGGAATTCGAGACTTATTTAAGCACAAGGCCGAAGGAATTCATCGGCGACCCGAAAGTATGGGAAATATCGGAAGCGGCGCTCAGGAAGGCACTTGAAAAAGCCGGCATCAAATACGGCGTGGACGAGGGGGGCGGCGCTTTTTACGGGCCCAAGATAGATATAAAGATAAAAGACGCCCTTAACAGGACGTGGCAGTGTTCCACCGTGCAGGTTGATTTTAACCTCCCGGAACGTTTTGATGTGAATTATATCGGAAGGGACGGCAAACCACACAGGGCCGTGATGATACACCGGGCGCTGTTCGGCTCGCTTGAGAGGTTCTTTGGCGTGCTAATTGAGCACTACAAAGGGGCCTTCCCGGTATGGCTCTCACCCGTGCAGGTAAAGGTGCTTACGATAACAGAGAGGAGCTCGCAGGCAGCCGCGGGCATATTGGAAAAACTCCTCTCCGCCGGAATCAGGGTAAAGCTTGATGACGACAACGAGAAGATAGGCGCGAAAATAAGAAAAGCCGCCATGGAAAAAATACCCTACATGCTCATTCTCGGGGATAAAGAGGCTGAAAACGGCCTTGTCTCCGTAAGGAAAAGGACCGGGGAAGAAACAAAGGATGTAAAACTGGAAGATTTTATAGATTCGGTTGTGGATAAGATCAGGACAAAGGACCTTAACATATAATTATGGCAAAGAATAAGACGCTTTTTTCATGTTCCTCGTGCGGAGCCTCGTCGCCCAAGTGGCTGGGAAAATGCCCGGTATGCGGCGAGTTCAACACTTACTCAGAGGAAACGCTCATTGAAAAGAAAAAATCCGCTGAGTACCGCGGGTTCGACAATGGAAAGCTTACGAGCCTGGAGGATATAAATATAACCGACAGCGAGCGGCTGAAAACCGGCATGGAGGAGCTCGACCGCGTTTTTGGCGGCGGCATAGTCAGGGGTTCCATGGTGCTTTTAGGCGGCGAGCCGGGCGCGGGAAAATCGACGCTTGCTTTAAAAATGGCGGATATGGTTTCGGCCGCGGGAAAGGTCCTTTACATATCCGGGGAAGAATCCCTGGAACAGATAAAGTTAAGGGCCGTTAGGACAAAGGTATCCTCCAAAAACATAATGCTGGCCACGGAGACGGGCGTGGAGAAAATAACGGCCATGATAGAAAAAGAGATGCCCGTGCTTGCCATAATAGATTCGATTCAGACAGTTTTTAAGGAGGACATTGACGCGGCGGCGGGGACTGTCAGCCAGATAAAGGAGTCCTGCGCCCAGCTGATGTACGCGGCAAAAAAGACGGGTGTGGCCATAATGATAATAGGCCATGTGACAAAGGACGGCATGATAGCCGGGCCGAAAATACTCGAACACATGGTGGATGCGGTCATGTATTTTGAGGCAGAGAAATATTACCAGTTTAAAATATTAAGGGCCGTAAAAAACAGGTTCGGCTCCACGAATGAAATAGGAATATTCGAGATGGGCGGCGGGGGGATAAAGGAAATAAAGAGCCCTTCAAAGGTCCTGCTCGACGGATTANNGGCCGCTTTTGCTCGAGGTGCAGGCGCTTACATCGCGCCGCAATTTCGGGATACCCCAGCGCACCGTGACCGGGGTGGATTATAACAGGTTCCTGATTGTTCTGGCCATACTTGAAAAGGCCCTGGACATACACATGGACAACCATGATATTTTTGTGAACGTCGCGGGCGGCATCAAAATAGACGACACCGGCGCCGATATGGGGCTTGCGGCGGCCATTTATTCAAGTTTTACCGAGAGGCCGGTTTCCACGAAGTGGGTTTTTATCGGGGAACTTTCCCTTGACGGCGAGATAAGGCCGGTCAAGTTCGCCCAGCAGCGCATTGCCGAGGCCCAGAGACTCGGGTTTGAGGCGTGCTTTGTGCCGGAGCGCACGCCGCAGTTCAAGGCCGAAATAGAGGTTAAAAGGATTAATAATATTAGTATGTTAAAAACGATACTTTAGGATTTAACCCGTGTTGTTGGAAAAACCGTTACCTGGTTTATCCGCAGGCACGGCAGGGCGGGGGATAAAACTCCCGGAAAACCAGAACGAAAGGAGGTGAAAAATTATGCAGAATATTATTATTTTATCGCTTGGAATTGTTGCCTTAATTTTCTTAATAATTATTATTTTCCAGAACATTATTTATAGCGGAAAAATTAAGAAAATGAACCTGTCCAGGAAGGTCGTGGACACCAGTGTAATCATCGACGGCAGGATCAACGACATCTGCGAATCGGGATTCATGGAGGGCGTGCTCGTGGTGCCCAGGTTCGTACTGCAGGAACTGCAGTTTATCGCCGACTCATCCGACCATATGAAAAGGAGCAAGGGGCGCAGGGGCCTTGACCTATTAAACTCCCTTAAAAAATGCCCGGGCGTGGCTGTGGAGATAGTCGACAGGGATTACAAGGAAATCAGGGCCGTTGACGAGAAACTTGTGGCCATGGCAAAGGAACTGGGGGCAAAAATACTCACCAACGACTTCAACCTGAACAAGGTTGCGGAGATACAGGGGGTAAAGGTCCTTAATATAAACGACCTTTCCAACGCCATCAAACCCACTTACCTTCCCGGAGAAAAGATCAACGTGAAAATTATCAAGGAAGGCAAGGAGAAGGAACAGGGCATCGCCTACTTGAACGACGGAACCATGATAGTCGTCGACGGCGCCAGGAAGATGACTAATAAAAGGATAGACGTCATCGTCACCAACGTACTGCAGACAGACGCAGGCAGGATGATATTTTCCAGGTACGAGGGGCAGGGTTATACCGGCCACGAAGGCCACAACGGGCACAATGGTTCCAATAACAACAGGAGAGATTTCAGAAAATGAATAATGTGGCCGTAATAGCCGCGGCCGGAGCGGGCAGAAGGTTCGGCAATAAAACGCCCAAACAGTTTATAAAGGCCGGCGGGAAGGAAATACTGGCGTATGCGCTGGAGGATTTCCAGCGCTGCGCGGATATTTCATCCATAGTGATAGTGACAGCCCCGGAATTTACCGGGCGCGCCGCGGCAATAGCGAAAAAATACGGCTGCAGCAAGGTTTCGGCGGTTATAAGCGGGGGAGAAGAGAGATTCTCCTCCGTTTATAATGCCGTGCAATACCTTAAAAAAGAAATGCCGGACAATGTGCTCGTCCACGACGGAGCAAGGCCCCGCGCGGGAGCCGCCCTTATAAAAAGAATAATATCCGCCCTGAAAAAATCAAAGGCGGTTGTGCCGGTAAACAGGATATTCGGCACGGTGAAAATTGTAAAAAACGGCTTTATTGAATCCACCCTTGACAGGGATATTTTGAGGACTTCGCATACACCGCAGGGTTTTGTCTATAAGGACATGCTTAAATTATATGTCTTAAAGAAACTCAAAAAGTTAAGACCCACAGACGATGCCGCGGTTTTTGAGGCCGCCGGTTATAAAGTCAGGGTTATTGAGGACGAAGTGGAAAACATAAAAATAACGGTAAAAAAAGACATTCATAAAATAAATGGAGCGCGTAGATGAGGACAGGGATAGGATATGACGTTCACAGGCTGGCAAAGGGCAGAAAACTTTTCATAGGCGGCGTTGAATTTGAAGACGCGGAATTCGGCCTTGATGGACACTCCGACGCGGACGTACTCATACATGCAGTAATGGACGCCCTGCTGGGCGCGGCAGGGCTTCGCGACATAGGACACTATTTCCCGGACAGCGACGAGAAATACCGCGGGATAAGGTCCACAGAACTGCTGTCAAAGGTGGTTGAAATGATAAAAAAAGAGGGATATGTTATAGAAAATGTTGATACCATAGTGGTGGCCGAGTACCCGAGGCTGGCCCCCAGAATAGTTGAAATAAAGTCATGCCTGTGCTCGGTAATGGGAATCGGCGAAAAACAGCTGGGAGTAAAGGCGACGACAGAGGAAGGGCTGGGATTTACCGGAAGAAAAGAAGGCGTCGCCGCGCACGCGTCGGTATTATTGAAAAACAAATAACAGGAGTTCACATGAAACTTTACAACACTTTATCGCAGAAAATCGAGGAATTTGTTCCGGTTACCCCGGGCGAAGTAAAAATGTACGCCTGCGGGCCGACGGTATATAATTATTTTCACATCGGCAATTCGCGCGTGTTCGTTCTTTTTGACACGCTCAGAAGCTACCTGAAATACAGGGGGTTTAAGGTTACTTTTGTCCAGAACATAACCGACATTGACGACAAGATAATAAACAAGGCAAACCTTGAAAACGTACCATGGAACGAAATATCACAAAAATATACCGATGCCTATCTTGAAGATATAAAAAGGCTCAATATCGACCGGCCTGACGTATCACCGAGGGCAACGCGGGAAATACCCGAAATGATTGCGCTGATAAAGAACCTGGTGGATAAGGGTATTGCTTATGTTTCAAAGAACGGAGTTTATTTTTCCGTGGAGAAATTCAGGGGTTACGGAGAGCTTTCGCACCAGGACATGGAACAACTGCAGGAGGGAGCGCGCGTCGAGGTTGACGACGAAAAAAAGAGCGGCCTTGATTTTGCCCTGTGGAAATTCACGAAACCAGGGGAACCGTCATGGGAGTCGCCATGGGGGGCCGGAAGGCCGGGCTGGCACATAGAATGTTCCGCCATGTCGTCAAAATACCTGAGCGGCACATTTGATATCCACGGCGGCGGCGCGGATCTGATATTCCCCCACCACGAGAATGAGCGCGCGCAGTCGGAAGCGGCAAGCGGCCAAAAATTCGTTAATTACTGGATGCATGTGGGGTACATGAATATCGACGGCATAAAGATGTCAAAGTCAAAGGGGAATTTTGTCTTTGTCCGCGATATTCTGAACGATTATCCGGCCGAGGTGATCAGGATGTTCATTCTCTCCGCGCAGTACCGCGGCCCCATTGATTTTTCAAGGGATAATATCGATGCCGTAAAGACCGGCTACAGGGAGATATATTACACACTGCAGAGGCTTTCACAGATAAAAGGGGAAAAACCGTCGGCGCAGTCCCATTACATTGCGGATTTTAAAGAGGCGCTTGACGAGGATTTCAACACGGCCAGGGCATCGGCCCTGCTTTATGACGCGGTAAACGACGCGAAGAACCTGATACTTGGGAAAAAAATAGAGGGTTATTCGGGAGATAACACGGCAAACATGAAAATGCTCGAATCCGATATAAAGGAAATGGCGGGTGTGTTAAAAGTCCTTCCAGCAATAGAACCGGTGGACGATCTGCACCGTGAACTTGTGGAAAAAATAGACGAACTGCGGCGCAATAAGGATTACGCGAAAGCAGACGAGCTTAAAAAAGAGGCGACGGCCGGCGGGCTTGTCCTTGAATTCACCAAAGCCGGAACCTTTATCATAAAGGAGTTGAAGTAATTGCTCATATATGGAAGGAACGTTATACGGGAGATAATAGCCTCCAAAAACAGAAAGATACGCGAATTGCACGCGCTCATCAACATAAAAGAGGCCGAAGATATTCTTGCTTACTGCCGTGAAAAAGGGGTAAAGACCGTCATTGAAACCCGCGAGCAGATAAACAAATATACCGGGACTGAAAAGAACCAGGGAATAGCCGCGGTAATTGACGATATACACCTTTACACCCTCGAGGAGTTCCTGGCTAAAAAAACGGCGGATAAGATGACGCTGGCCGTGCTTGACGAGGTGGAGGACCCGCACAACTTCGGCGCGATACTTAGGAGTTGCGAAGTTTTGGGTGTTTGTGGTATAATCATCGCTTCAAGAAGGAGCGCGCCGGTAAATGATACGGTTTTTAAGGTCTCAAGCGGCGCGCTTGACAGGGTGCCTGTGATACAGGTGGTTAATATAAATATTGCCCTTGAAGTTTTAAAAAAAGACGGATTCTGGATATACGGCCTTGATTTAAAGGCGGAAAAGCATCTTGATGAAGTTGAATTCGACAAAAAGAGCGCGATTGTTCTCGGCAATGAAGGCAGCGGCATAAGACAGCTGGTCAAGAAAAACTGCGACTTCCTGCTGAAAATCCGCCAGGCCGGCGAGCTGGACTCGCTGAACGTATCGAACGCGGCGGCGATAGTTTTTTACCAGGTTTTGATGCAGAGGATGAAAACGTAATTATTTGAATATTAAGGGCGTTTAGCTCAGTTGGTTAGAGCACCTGCCTTACAAGCAGGGGGTCGGGGGTTCGAGCCCCTCAACGCCCACCATTTTTGACGGCGCAAAAATGGAGATAGTAGAGAGTAGAAAGGTGAAAGTAGATACGGAAAAAATGCGGCAAAAACATGACAAAAAAGCCTTGAAATTAAAGGCAGGAAAGTATAATATAGATAACGTTTTAAATTGTTCTTTCCGTTAACTTAAACAGGATTTATGGACTCCTAAATCCTTAAAGGCAAACGGGGGTGTAGCTCAGTTGGTTAGAGCGCCTGCCTGTCACGCAGGAGGCCGCGAGTTCGAGCCTCGTCACTCCCGCCAACGATCCAGAAGCCCTTCTTCTAACAAGGAGAAGGGCTTTTTTAATTTAATGACAAGGCTTTTATCGATCGCCTCGCAGTTCAAGACTGTAAAATGGATAATAGCACCCTTTTGTTCACGATTCGCATTTTCATATTTATTTACTATGCTTTTCAGCAGTTCAAGACTTGCGAGTCCTTCTTTGAGATAAAATGGTTTTTCGCCCTTTAACCTGTTTAAATCGGAATCTATGGTTGATATCTTCTGCCTAAATTCGGTGTCTCTACGTTGCCAATATTCTTTAGATATACTGTTATCTGAATCATGAGATATAAAGGCATCATAGGAATTATCGATCTTTTTTAATAAATCTGACTTCTGCTTTTCAAGAAATTTAATTTGTTCTGTATAGGTATTAGTCTGCTCTGAATTATAGGCCATTAAACCTTCTTTAATAGTCTCATAATCGGCATTCGTAAGTTCTATTGTTTTTAACTTTTCTTTAAACAAATCAAATAGAACATTTTCTTCAAAGTAATGGGGTTTATGCTGAACCCTTGAATTGTTGCAGCGGTAATATACGTATTTGCCCTTTTTATAAAGACCACCACCTACCGTGCATCCACAGGTTCCACACTTGATTAGACCACCGAAAGGATAGTTACGCTTATATTTGACCATTGGTTTGCATCCAAGTGCTTCCTGTGCTTTATCAAATAGGGTTTTATCGATTATTGGTTCATGAGAACCTTTTATAATATCGTCTTTCCATTTAAACCAACCATAATAAAAGGGGTTGCGGAGTAGGTGATAAACCCTGCCTTTGTTTAAGAAGACGCCGCCTCTTTTCTTTGTTTTGCGAGTTTTGACACCTCTGTTCCAAAGCTCCTTAACAATCCTACGTGTAGACATCTTTTGATAGGCGCATAGTTCGAATATGAGTTTTACAATAGCGCAACGGTCAGGGTCTTTTATTATAATGTTTGTATCGCCGTCAGCAGCATTAAGATATCCGAAAGGGGCATAACTTGGGTAAAGATTATGTTCGACTTTCTTATTCATACCCCGTTTAACTTTACGAGAGAGATCCTTTGAATAGTATTTGCTGAAACTGAACATAATATCCATAAAAAGTTCATCTTCGGGACTTCTGTTTATATCAATGGTTTTATGCTCACGAGCAAAATGAATGGTAACGTCATCATTATCCATTAGATTATATAATGACATTTTATCAAGGTCATTTCTTGAAGCACGGTCCGGGCAATCAAAAATTAGATTCTTTACCTTGTTATCCTTAATAAATTTAATCATTTCATTAAATGTTGCTCTGTTTCCACTTTTCCAGGCAGATTCAGCGACTGCCCATTCTTTGATGATTTTCAAACCACATTCATCCACATATTTTTTAGCGGTGTCCTTCTGACTGCCAAGACTATAATTAGTCTCTTGATCAGAACTAGACACCCTCATAAAAACAACTACGTCTTTGGGCGATGCTTTCATAGTGTCTCACGCTCCTTTACTTATATTTATTCATATTTATTGGCTAGAATATTAGAGCCAGAACAACTTGTTGTCAAGGCTAAGCGGCATCCTTTGACTGCGGTTTATCACTGATTTTATCCTGTAAGGTAGCAAGGTAATTGATAAGACTGCTCATGTTATCTATACACTCAATAACATCGCTATCGGACAATTGTTGACCCGAAAACCGTTGATACATGAGTTTAGTCCTATCAATTAATCCTTGGCTATACCTCTGTTCCATGATTATTTTCCTTTATCCATTAACATTTTTAACCCGCCTTAGGATAAGCAATATCGGTTATTTTTGATTCGATCTCGATACTATTTTTGACCTCATTGCCAAAGACATCCCATCCTTCTTTCTGAGTTCTTGCGAAAAGTTCCAACTTGCTATAACCTTTAAATGCCTTGTCAATCCATTTGCGAATATAATCTGGTTTTTTGGAATGTTTGGTGCGCCGCTCTGAATAAACGGAACTGATTCTGTCCTTTGGCAGCGGAGGTGAAAACTTGCCCTTGGTTCCGACTAATAATAATTCATGCTGACCTCTAAACCAATACCCCATGCCGATTATTTCTTTGTTCCAGACCCCATTTGTCTTATACTTGAATCCCCATGCTTCCATCACTTCCAATGCCTCAATTAATTTAGGTGCTGTTGCCCAGAGTAATAACAGGGAATTGTCGGCAGAAGGAATATCCAATTGTTTAATCGCTTCTAGGGACATTGTGGGATAATGGTTCTTGATATCCCGGTTCTTGGTCCTGCTGAAGTCATAGCGCCAGGGCGGGTCTGCGTATATGACCTCGTATTTCTTAGAACTCGACTGCTCTGACATCGGCGTTACTTGGTTCTCAATCTTGTTTCTTTTACTTGCACGATCGGTTTGCGTCTTCATTTATTTTTCTCCTTTGATTTTAATTTCATTTTTTTTATTAAGCGATAGGTTTCTAATTCTGTTATTTGCAATCTTGATATATACTGGATTCAGTTCGCTGCCGAGGTAGTTGCGGTCATTTTTAATTGCTACAACAGCAGTAGTTGCCGCACCCATAAAAGGGTCGTAAACTAAACCGCCTTTAGGCGATCCAGCCAAAACGCAAGGTAGGATTAATTTTTCAGGGAAAGTGGCAAAGTGCGCTTCTCTAAAAGAATGAACTGCTACTGTCCACACGTCCCTTTTATTGCGGTACTCATATATTCGATTTGTTCTGTTGTTAGATGAGGCACCCGTAGCACATGTTTTGAATGCGCTTAATTTATCTTTTTCTGAATTTGGTTTAAAACTATCATTGGTGGAAACTGTTTTTGCGGGTTCTTTTATAGACTCATTATCGAAATAATAATCATTACTTTTGCTTAATAAGAAAATATGCTCATGTGACTTGGTGCAACGCTTCTTAACACTCTCTGGCATGGGGTTAGGCTTGGCCCATATTATATCTTGTATTAAATTCCAGCCGTCTGATTGCAACGCAAGTGCAACACGCCAGGGGATGCCTAACAATTGTTTCTTCGACATTGTGTCACCCAGGTTTAACCATAAGGTTCCACTGTTACTTAATGTTCGATGTGCTTCGTGAAAAACAGCAACCAATTTATCTATATATTCCTCCGGAGTATTTTCTCGTCCTAATTGATCTTCAACATCATAGTCCCTTAGGTTATAGTATGGCGGCGAGGTAACTATGCAATCTACTAGTTCATTCGGCAAAGTCTTAAGTACCGATAAAGCATCTCCAAGTATAATTGTGTTTATAGGACCGTTCGCTGGTGGAAGTGCCTCACTACCATTGTTAAATGTTTCAATCTCATTCTCGAACAACGCAGTCAATGTATTCATTTTAATTCCTCCTAATATAATTTTTTTTGAATTGCTCAAACTACTGGTCATAATGATTTAAAAAGGTTGTTCTTCATCTTTTATGGGTTTTCCAGAACGCAATGCTTCTTCTGCTTCGAGTTTCATACTCAATCCAAGCCATACTCGTTTAGTTCCCGTGTTTTTCTTTTTGAACCCTAATCTTTTTAATTCCTCTGTTACTCTTTGGAGTTTTGGTTCTGATAATCCTTGCGAACGACACCATGTTTTATACAGGGACATGAACGTTGATAATACAAATGTGACATCGGGGTCTTTCGTGAAGCAACACTCTTCGATAAAAGCGGATAAATTATTCGAATTGTCCTGGTAATCATTTTTATTGAGTGTCATTGACGCAGGCATTCTTTCTGCCATTTTGAGTTCTTCGTTATACCAACGTTCGAATCCTTTAAACATCCAACCAATAATCCCTTCCGCTTCTTCTTTCAAATCATCTGATAGGTGAGTATTAATTTCTGTTCCTACAAATGTTCTTTCAAAATTGAACAGTATTATTCTGCGCCATATACCGTTATCACTTGAATTTATGGTTGGTAGGTTATTCATGGCAAAAAATATTTTGAAACTGGGTGAAAATGTAAAAAATTCTCCAAATAGGAACCTTGCGGATATTGGGTCGGTAGAAGTGAGTTTTTTGACACGAGCAGAATTAAGGTATCTATCCCCGTCACTTTCGACTGCAGTAACAGTTCTGATTCCTCTCAGTGCAGCAATATCATTGGTATTTTCTGATCTTGAGTTTAGCAGTGTGGAGGAAGGAGTAGTTTTGGCGTAATCAGTACCCAATATACTCATAATTGTATTTAATAATGTTGACTTCCCGTTTGCCCCATTTCCTATTAAAAAGAAACATACCTCCTCTCTATTACTGCCGCAGAGAGCGTATCCGAGTGCTTCTTGCATTAGTGGTATTTGTTCAGGGGAAAGAACATCTTCAATAAATTTTATGAACTTGGGTGATTCAGCCAATGGATTGTAATTGTGATTAACTATTTTAGTTATTAATTGACTCGGATCATGAGGCGTTAAAATACCAGTTCTTAAATCCAGCGTTCCGTTACTAAAATTTAGCAACCACGGATTACTATCCAAGTCTTCTATTTTGATCGTGCTTTTTTCTCTCAACAAGGTCTCGATGCTATTAAGGATATTGCCTGTCTGCGTTTTACGGATTATTTTATCCGAAAGTTCTTTCTTATTAAAAACTGATAATAGTAAGTCGGCAATTTTTGTTTTAATGTTTTCGGTTTGTGCCCAATATTTGCCGTTCCAACTTAACCAACGCAACTCCGATGAGTAAATCAATTTATTGTTTGTGAATTGCTTAGATAATATTGTGGCAATCATTGCGTGGGGAATCGGATTACCGTCAAACATTTGCACCAATTGCTTTCTATACTCTAACATTAACATTTCGTCAAATATTTCCTTTATAAAGTGTGTTGACGCCGAACCGTTATATCTTTTCTCAAATATTTCAATCATTTGACTATAATCGTCTGTTAGCACACTGAGTCCTATATCCAGGATTTCCTTCGTTATTTCTTCACGTATTTTCATGCTTGATTTAATCTGTTCCATACGGTTCACAACCCTTCATTGTTATTATTTATATTTTTGAATTCATTACGCTACTGACACTATCAATTCCTATAAGAACAGTTTTTAATGGGAAAAGAGGGGATGGCCCCTTCTTTAGCTTTTGTAGTGTCAGGTGTCAGAGTATGTAGAAATGATGTTATAAATAAGGTTATAATGCACTGACGCTAGTGCGGAAACTGGTGTCAAGTAGAAGCCAACGGAGTAAGTAAAAGATTTAATATTAAAAGGTGATGTTAAATTAGATAAAATAGAAAAAGGGGAGTGGTTGGCGTTTGGGACGGAGCAAGACCCTATGACAGGACTCACATTTTCCCTAAATCCACTCCCCTGGTTGACTTGATACTTTATGTTCACTATCTTGCTCCTTGTTTAGGCACGCCTCGCGCCGTTTTAATGCTTGACACTAATCAAACTTTTTACTAAAATTAATCCATGGGCAAATTTATTGTTTCTTTTGATCGAGCACTGTTTGAACTCTTTAATCGCTCGATTCCTATCTGTCTTCATATAAAATAGAAAAAAATAACTATTTTTTAAAAAGTGATTTTCAGAAAGTTCAATAAATACGCCTATTTTTTAAACAAATAATTTTAAAAAATTTAAAAATGCAAAAACTGACTCCTGAAGAAAGTGGCAATATTGTTGTATTTATTGGGTAAATAATGAATATTTGCGAAATGAAAGCATTGTAATAAGGGGGTATTGTGTTCGAAGAAGAGGAACCTCAACAACCGACTATAGATGATATGCTAAGTACCCCTCATAAAAAGCAGCACATTGAGGCAAAATATATTATTAGGTGCTCACAATCGCTACTTGATATAGTTGTATTCAACAAGAAAGCAGATAACTTAATCAAATCAGATATAATGGAGAAATATAATGATCGGAAAAGATTTAATAAATATACGAAAAAAATAAGTAGAATATCACAGGTTGTTAAAATGCTCATGAACACAGACATAAGGAATTCTTACGAAAGAATATTGAGAAAAATTAAAAAGAATTGTGCAAAGAGTCATTACTTGAAACCATTAGTGCCGATACTTGAAAGCGCAGATTATGAATATAAGGCAATTAAGGTATATTTGAATCCTGACACGTCCGGCGGTTATGCTATTCGTGAAGTAATGGATAAGAAGGGATTAACCCAAGGCAAAGAAGATATAAACTTGTCGTTCTTTAATACGTTGTCAGACATTAAAATAGGAGTTGAAAAATTGATAAAATTAAACAAAAATTTAATTAATACTTTTTTTGCAGATGTTTTAGGTGATAAAGATTGTGGTTGGGGAAATAAAATGATAATACTAAAAAATCATAGTAAACTGTTAAAAAAATAACAATAACAATCGGCATAAATTCCGCCTTTAACTGCTGCACATAGAATTATCCTTTCAGATGTTGATATAAATTGGTCTGTATTTAGAGGAAGGGTATAGGAATGAAGGGTAAGGGATAATAGGGGCCTTAAATCAATTAAAATTAAATCAATTGAAAACGACCCCAAAAACCGTATCAAATCATTGGCATATAAGGGGCATTTTTAGGGGGGGATTATGATTATGAAGGGGGGATAAATGGGGCGATTGCTCTTATGGTGGTAATAAACCTTTATTTGAATTTTCTGTAGTTGATAATTTGAGGTGTGATTTCTTTGAGGATGTTTATCATTAAATCTTTCTCATGAGGTTTCAATTTTGCCATTATGCTTTCAATTGTGTTTGAATTTATTTTTTTAGAGTCCGAAGATTCCTCAAAAAAATAAGATACAGGAACGTTGAGTGATTTTGCGAGATTAAAAACAGTATCTAAGGATGCTTTCCTTTTACCGCCTTCTATTTGTGATAAAAAATGAGGTGATAAATTAACTAAATTAGCGAGCGCTTCTTGGGTTAATTTCTGATTTGTCCTGATTTCTTTGATCTTGCATCCCAATAATATAAAATCTTTCATTTATCCCTCCATAAACTTTAAACTTCTGTCTATTTTATAATGACGAATGCAAATATGTAATTAACTGATAGCGATATTGTATTGATATAATGGCGATACTGTGATATAATACATTTTATAAGGTTTTTGTTTGTGGCGAACGTAAAGAATCAGATTAAGGGGCAATAAAAATCAATAGATAAAATGTATGAATGTAGGAGGGGGATAATGAAAAAGTTAATCGGAATCGTGGTTGCAGTAGTAATGATGATAGGATTGAGNNTGAGTGCTTGCAGTAAGAATAATAATGGAACAACGGGGCCTGTTGTTGAATCAACAAAAACAGTAATCGTTATAGTATCAAACGGAATGGCCGACATTCATATATATATAAATAATAATAATTTTAACAATGAAGATGGAACACCCGTTGACCTCTCCTCTACTGCTTGTGCTGATCCTACAGGCAATTCTTTGCGAGCATATAGCGTTTCTTATACAAAAAATATAGTTATAAGCGGCTGGGCAACTAATAGTTCGGATTATATATGGATAGATAACGGAGGAGCAATAGATAATGGCGACTATAATCCATATTCAACTCTTTTTTTAATGATTCACAATTGAAAACTAAAATGAACCAAATAAATAATAAATTATATACTATTACTAAACCGAGTCATCCCGAATTATCGCACACGAAAAGTAAGAAATATTTCAAGAAGAAAAGGAGAAACAAAATGAAAAAGTTAATCGGAATTATGGTTGCGGTAGTAATGATGATAGGATTGAGTGCTTGCAGTAAGAATAAT
>PLPI01000111.1 GCA_003159495.1 candidate division FCPU426 bacterium
CAGTCCCTGGGGTGCAGTCCATATCAATCTCTTAATCTCTTTATCTACTTCAATTTTATTCATTATCCACCTACACTATTTTTTTCTAGATTTTGTTTCTACATCATTTTTAACTCCAAGTAAATCAATCTCAAATCCACAACTACATTTAATTTTAGCATCTTTAGGAAATGGTGCAAACCCTCTTTTTAGCATTTCTTTGTCTAAATTTTCATCATTGTCAAATTTCGCATATATATTATGGTTTTTTCCGCACTCACGGAAGCCAGACAGTATCAAGGGGCGTAAGGACTTGGAAGCCCGTAAGATGCTTAGGATTCGATATGGGGATTGGTTTCTGGGGTAAAGACATTACTATTTTGAATTTACTGGCTCAAGTCGCATATCAAAAAATATTGTTAAATCTTGGGTCAATTGTTTACATCCTAAAAGTTTGGATTGCGTATATCCAATATCTTTCGGTGTTGCTTTTATATTCACATAACCATACTCTGACCACTGATTGTCTGTATCAAAACAAATATTTGTCAGAACTTTATCCGATGTCAAAATTGTCAATGGTGTTTCCCCAACATACACATTATTCACTTCAATTATGGAACCAGACGGCTTGGATATTATCTTTATTTTGTATACCGATATTTTGTCTTCTTCCTTTTCTTGTGGCATAAGCGTTTTGTTATCTAACGCTGTACCCTTTTTGTCCTCATTTAAATCCTCCGTTGAAGCACAGCCACCATTATAAGCAGAACCAGAAAACAACAACGCAATAGCTACGAGCAAGATTGATAATAGACATTTTTTCATTAAGTCACCTCTAATATTAATTTATATCACTTCCCCATTTTACCCCAAGCACCTTATTGTCAACCGTGAAGCTATTAATGTAACCTTTCTTATATTTATTTTACTCACTTGAAAGCGGCTCACTGTCCCATTTTTTTGCATAAAATTCAATTTTCGAACAATAATGTTGGTCTTTGCCTTGTCGAACTTTATCTATATAGGGGCTAAATCTATCATATGTATACATAACTATGGTTCCATATAAAGTTCTTGTTAGCTTTTCATCAACAATTTCCGCCTCAGCAACCTCACACAAACCCTCTAAATAGTTTAGATACTCAGTAAAAGCACTCATCGTCTTTAAATCACTACAAATTGCAGCAACGTCAGAATCACACAATGGGTTTGAGTACTGCGGAATTGATATTCTCAAATTATCCATCAAGTTTTTTTCATATTCCTTAAAAACATTATATGGAAAGTGAATTATTAAATTGTTTTTTCTCTGCCATTCGTCAGCCCGCTTCCCTTGTGCTTCCAATTCTTCAAATTCCCGTTTTGTAACTTCAAGCGCATCCTTTGCAGTTTTATTCTGTTCCTTCATATGCCCAAGCTGTTTAAGCATCACAAAAGAAAACGCCGCCATTGCAACTGTAGCTGCCGTAGTGATAGCGGTAGACCAAGCTATCACTACATCCGTTCCGTGATTAATAACAGGTTGTATAACTGTAGACAGCATAGGGGTCTCCTTTATTCACTCTTTTTTGTATATTCATATTTTACCAATATAAATCTCACAATATTGAAGTAAGTATAAAATAAATATTCAACGCAATCTTTATCCTGTAACAACGCTCTATCAGTGCCTTTATGTCTAATAGTAAAATCATGCGCCGAATTCCAAGCCAGAGTGAAATCGTCTTTCAGAATTTTGCCCTTGGCACTATCTCCCGCAATTATTTTATCGTACATTTTTTGCAAACTTTTCTTTTTGTCCTTATCTTCCAGGGTAGCTATGCGTTCGTAGGCATCAACTATTTTTTCCACGGCTATTATACGCTCGTCAGCATCCCTGCTGTAAAACTTTTCAATAGCTTGACGTATTAGTTTTTCAACTTCTGCATCAGGGATGATAAAATCCAACTTAAGAATTGCTTCATCCAAAATCTCTGACTTAAGTTCCTTTATTAACCCATTATCCAAGAAGAAAAGTAGCTTAAATTGGTCAAACATATTATTTATAATTTTTGTGTATTCTGCTTTACCAGCATCTTCATCATATATATCATAGTTTATGGGTTTAGATACAAACTGATAAAAAAACACTATTAAATCAAGGGTAGTTGGAGGGGTATAATATTCCCTTTGAAAAAGATTTAAATCAGCACCAAGTTCTTGTTTAATAGCCATATTAATATCACGCAACGGGTTTTGAACGCCAACTAAGGATGGAAACGAGGCAGAAAAATACTCACTTTCATATAATTTCCCAAAATAGGCAACTATTGCCCTACAGAAATCCACTCCAATATTGCGTGAATATGCTTTATCTTTTCTAGAATAATACTCTGGCATTTGTTACCCCCAGTTCTTAATATAGTTCCCTTAAAATTATTCTATACTTCCCCCATATAATTGTCCAGAAAAGATTATATACTAAGATACGAAAATTAACCATTTAAGCGGCAATTCAAGTTAGGAATATTGGGGGTAAAAGTGAAGGTTGAGCGTGCGAGCTACGCCTTCGCAAGTTCGCTTCGGCGGGCTAGCCGGAGTGCGAGACACGCCTTAAAGCAAAAATGGAGACTGTACCTATTTTTGCTTTAACAGGCTGCTTTGGCTGCTTTTGCTGTTTTTTTCGGGGTTTTTTGATATCCGTATTTTGCGGCCTCTTCCTTCAGCAGGAAATCCTCTTTTTCCCGCTCCAATTCCTGAAGCAATTCCCTCTCCGACGGCAGGTATACTTTATATTTTGATACAAACAGCTTATTGTCAAGGCCTGCTGTCGAGTATTTGACTTTTGCTTTGTCCTTGTATGTGCACAGTATCAGCCCTACCGGCGGGTTGTCGCCTTTTTTCATCACATTATCCCTGAAATAATTCAGGTAAAAATTCATCTGTCCGGCGTCGGCATGCGAGAATTCCCTGATTTTCAGGTCTATCAGGACGTGGCAGCGGAGTATGCGGTGGTAAAAAACAAGGTCTATCCTGTCGTGTTCCCCGCCTGTTGTTATCCTGTACTGCCTGCCTTCAAAACAAAATCCGCTTCCAAGCTCCAGCAGGAATTCCTGTATATGGGTTATAAGCACACGCTCAAGGTCATTTTCAGAGTACTCCGGCCTCTCCTGCAGTCCCGCGAACTCAAGAATATAAGGATCCTTGATTGTATCTTCGATTTTAAACTTGTCCGGCACGGATTCCGACTTTTTTAAAACATTGGATTTACGTTTTGAAAGAGCTGTCCTTTCATATAATAACGAACCCCTCTGCCTTTTTAACTGCCTGACCGACCAGCTGCCTGCAATAGCCTCGGTCTCATAAAACGCGCGTTTGGCCGGATTGTCGGCTTTCAGCAATTCTACAAAATGTGTATATGAAAATGCTGTCAGCAACTGTTTAACCCGTGATATATCCGGCTTGCTGTTTCCTGATATTGACCGCAATTCTTCAGTCAGCGACTGAATAATTCTACTGCCGGGATCCGAAATCAGTTTTAAGGACTCGTCAGTTAGCGACTGACGAATTTCAGGATATGCAAGATAAAACTGCCTGAATAGGTTCAAATTTGTAAATGACATGCCTTTCATATTTTTAGTCTTTATTCTATCAGTCAATTCCTGCATGAGCCTATCTCCATATTTTGCCCTGTCTTCACCTTTTTGTTCATACCTGACTATATAATATCCTATAAGCCAGTTTCGTACAGTCAACGAAACATTAACCGCAGTCAATGCGCTTTTCCTTAAACTCTGCTGTGTTTTTTCTATTATCTCTATGAGATTATCTATCTTCATCTTTCCATCCCCATTATCTCCATTACCGTATCCTCCATATGGCAGACAAAATAGTGTCGCACCTTATAAATTGACTTTTTAGTCTTCGCCCTCTACTCCCCCACTATCCCCGTACCCCACCCGTCTTTCTTCCCGTAATCCAGTTCCTTCTTCTCCTTATTTACCCAATAATAAGGTGTGTAGTCTATTTCTCCGGCAGTGCAGTCTTTCCCGTCTTTTACCCGTATTGCCACGCCCCTGCCGTCGTTTTCGACTGTGCCTTCCAGCAACTGTACTTCATCCCCTGCCCAGCCCTTAAAGCAAAAATGGGGACTGTCTCTATTTTTGCTTTTTTTGCTTTAAGGACGAATTCTTCATTTTAAGCACCATTGCCTTATTTTTGATTGGACTCAATAAACTTGAACTTTTCCTTACAATATTGATACCGGCCATAGCGTATTACGCCGTCATGTTCCAGCCTGCCAACAATAATCCCCATGTGAATGCTTATTTTTTTTGCGAATCTTTCAATCGAATACGTTGAGAAGTTACGCGCAGCAATAAATATTTTATATTCATCCTCCGGTATCAAAATACTGCCGGCAAATTCATTGGCACGCTGTTCTTCCTTCGGTATTTTGACTTTTTCTCCGTCTTTTTTCCGGTTATTTTCAACAAATGTTAACTTTTTACCGTCCAAAAGTATATGCCCGGCTTCGTGAAAAAACGAGAACCAGAAATGGTCATTTGTCTTATATCGCAAGCTAAGTATAATCAGAGCTTTTTTTGAATTTATCCAGCGTGTTATGCCCCAAATGTGCGTCTTTTCGCATTCCGGCACAAATACTACGGCAACACCCGCTTCAGCACAAAGGTTTACCAGTTTAAGCTCAAATGATTCCACCGGCTCAATTGTAAGCTTCCTAATTTTATCCAACTTTTCTCTGAACACTTTCCCGGAATATACACCCGTTGCTATGGTTTGTGCTTTAATTTCACCTTCCCTTATCCAGCTTGCCAGGTGCGGCAGGTTATCTTCATACGCACCGGATTTTTTGCAGCAAACAGATGCTAAAAGCTTTTTATAATACTTATCCCACGCTGTCGGACTTGACACTCCAAAAAACGATAATAAAGCTTCAAAGAGGGTTTCTTTGTTTCCAGTATCCGGTAAAAATTTCCGTTCTTTCATATCTTTAATCGGGAACTGGTCGATCCATGAAACATCCTTTTCAAGCCTTTCCGTTTCATTTAATCTCGCCTCATAAAGCCTGTAATTCGAGTTCATATTGTTCCATATATTGGCCGAGACGCCCAGCACACGCTCAAATTGAATGGCCAAGTCGGGCGTAATATATGCCTTTTTGTTTATAATCTGACTTATAGTTTTAACGGATATGCTCAGCCTGTCGGCAGCTTCCCTTTTTTTAATACCTCTGGATTCAAGAATCTCTTCAAGATATTCTCCAGGATGAACCGAATAGTCAGGATTATAAGGATAAAGTATATTTTCAGCCATTAGTGATAGTCCTCCACTTCCAAAATTGTTATTTCTGTTACTTTTGACAAATCCAATCCGCCGGTTTGCAGTTCAGGTACCGGTTTAATTGTCGGCTCAAAGACAATTCTATAAGGTTGTTTAATATCCACTGCAAATTGTCCCAACTCTTGTCCAGTTAATGCATGTCTTCTTTCGGGAGGAAGTGTAGGCACTTCGCTAAGATTGTTCGCGCTTTTAAGAACAGACATGCGAGCCGTAGACCAGCCCTGTTCAACCGCTTCTTTAAGGTAGTATTCGCGGGCTTTTCCGCTTTCCACCTTTAAAACAATGCGATAATGTGTCCAACTCAATTCGGGACGCAGTGCGTCCCGAATCTGGAAAATCATGTAAAATTGTCTCATACGGCGCAATTCCCGTTCATCAAAAGCTTTCCCAAATTCATCCGTCAATTTATATGCAAGTTCTATCAAAACAGCTTTCCCATATTCAGCTCTTTTATTGCCTTTTTGCTCATCCTGAATAATTGCCCTGCCAATATCCCAGTATGCATAAACCTGAGAATTATTAATCACTCTGTAAACATTNNAACATTTTCTTTTGTACTAATAATAATTTTTCGTACTTCTGTATACAACTCTATACTCAAATTTTTATTATTTTTCATAAATCCTCCTTCGCAGATTTCCCCCAAACAATAAAATTAATATCTGCCCTCTATATTAAGGTGAAAGATTATATAATACGGATTTAGACGGCCTTAATCAATATTATTGTATTTTATGAAAAATTTAGGCCTGAATATTGGTGAATATTGATTTCAAATTGTGGATTGTTGGTCTTTTTCGGGCGGCCACACGGGGCCGCCCCTACAGGGGCTTAAAAACTTTAAATCCGAAAATCGATAATCGAAAATTTACCGAATCGATTATACAACTGTCGATTCTGACCATTTTTTCGCATGTGGCGAAAAAATGGTGGAGAGGGATGGATTCGAACCATCGAAGGCATAAGCCAACAGATTTACAGTCTGCCCCATTTGGCCACTCTGGAACCTCTCCATACCTTAAAACGGCCGTTATAATGACTAAAAAAGAACGGTTTTTCCCGTATAATTACACTGTTTTCATAAAATCAACTTTTTAAAGGCAGTAGATAAAATACAATAGATAAATATTAAAGTCAATTGAAATCTTGGCCGTCCGGCTTTCAGGAATGGCATAATATTGTTATAAAAGAAATTATAATCAAATATGTTTTCGCGGTTTATTTTTCAACAATAAACGTGCTTATCTTTGATCTTGTCGCTTTGCCGTTAACATCTTTCACTATAACAACATAATAATATACTCCATTCGCCAGTTTTTCAATAAATTCCTGCGGCAGGCCTATGTTGAGTTTTGGCGAGGTTAATCCCGACGTAATGTGCGCGTCAACTACTTTTCTCATTGCGCGTGTGTATACCGCCACTTCCACTTCCGCGGGGGCGGCAGAAATCATCATCCCGATATTCATATATGATGACACGGGGTTCGGATATACAAGAGGGTCAAATAGGCCCATCCCCCACGTTGCAACAACCACAGGCGTTGAAGTTGATGCCGGTGTCTGCGTATTAGTATAAGCAGGCGTTAATGTTTCTGTAACCGTCGCAGTATTGGCCGGCAATACGGCCGTTGCCGTATTCACAGGCGTCAGTGTAAAAGTCAGGGTATATGTAAATGTCGGGGTGTAGGTTGAGGTTCCTGTCGGGACAGTGGAAGTCAATGTCTGTGAGGGCGTCTGCGTTTCCGAAGGCGGCGCCGGCTCGGTCGCGGTCTGTGTGACTGTCGGCGACGATATTCCGGTTGTATCCGTTGCGCTCGGAACCTGGGCCGTCGGACTGAATGTATTTACCGGCGTGTCTGTATCCGTAATTACAGGCGTGAACGTGTCGCTTGGCGCTATCGGTGTTATTGTTCCGGTAAACGTCATTGTGGGATTTAATACGGTATCCGTTATTGTCGGCGTGGCCGTATCGGTAATATTTTCGGTCGCCGTAAAGGTTTTTGTCGCTGTAAAAGACTGCGTCGGGCTTGGCGTGAATGTCGGCGTCATGCTCGTAACTGTGGATGTCGACGTTGCGGTAAAAGTCGGTGTTGATGTCCCTGTAACTGTCTGCGTGGCGTTTTGTATGGTGGCAGCAACAGTCGGTGTGTCTGTCGGCGTCGAAGTCTTTGTAAAAGTGGGCGTTGCGCTCGGTACCGTTGATGTCAGCGTGTCCGTATTCGTCGGAGTATAAGTTTTTGTAAAAGTCGGCGTCGCGCTCGGTACCGTCGATGTCAGTGTTGCCGTATTAGTAGGGGTATAAGTTCTTGTAAAAGTCGGCGTCGCGCTCGGTACCGTTGATGTCAGCGTTACCGTATTAGTAGGTGTATAAGTTCTTGTAAAGGAGGGCGTCGCGCTCGGAACAGTTGATGTAAACGTTACCGTATAGCTCGGTGTGTATGTTTTCGTTGGTGTCAGGGTAAATGTGCTTGTGGCAGTCAAGGTCACCGTCCGTGTCGGTGTTGACACGGTTCCGCACGTAGGCTGGGTAACAGCCGCCAGCCAGGACTGCACAGCTGCTCCATGGCAGGTTGTGGCGACAAAATTGGTGAAATTCGACAACAGACATGGCGGAGCTTGTGTGTTAAAATCCCACGCCATTGCGTTATATGCATAGTTTGACGGATTGTTCCCGTTTATCCATGATAACAGATCCGTTTCAAAAGGCGTGCATCCGCTGTTGTCCTGTGTGTTTCCGTTGCCCGCGTTAGACGGGCCGAATTCTCCGATGTCCACGCAAAATCCCGCGGCAACGGCGACCGTAACATACTGGTTCCACAACGCTATTTTCTGCGCCTCTGTTGATCCTCCCTTATTATCGTAAATATGCGACTCATACATGATGCCGTCGCCCGACATGCTGCCGGCCGTATTTGTATCCGTGATTGTGTTTGAAGAAAGCCCGGTCAAATCCCATGCCCATCCGAGCCCGCCTATTACAATTACATTTTTCGCTCCCGTATCACGTATGGTTTTTACAAGCGCCTGAAAACCGGGTGTATGAAATCCAGAAGCGCTTTGTCCGCCGTTTTTCCATATTGACCACGTATCATCCTTGGGCTCGTTGTAAAGGTCAAAAAATACCGCCGGATTGTTGGCGTAATGGTTTGCCACGGCCTGCCAGAAAGATGTGCTGTTGTCATCGGGCATATCTTCCTGCACGTCCGACGTGCCGAACGAACCCGTCCCGGACCAGTGCAGGTCGATTTCAGCATAGCAGTTTGCGTTAGACGCCGCGGCTACCGCGCTGTCAACAAAAGCAATATATGCCGCAGCGCTTGAAGGCTGTCCGTGGGTGTTTTTATATCCGAACCAGAAATCCTGGCTTATGGGTATCCTGACAAAATTAGCGTGCCAGTTGCTTATGGCGCCAGTCACGGAATTTGCTATGGCTCCATTCGCCCCGTTATTTGCAGGAGACCACTCAAGGCCGTCGACGTCCACTCCCGTAAGCCTTACCGGGCAGCCGCCGGAAACAGTCTTTAGCTGGGTGCCTACAACATGCAGTTCCGCAGGTGCCGCCATTAAATATGTGGATGAAATAATTAATGATAATATCATCAGGTTTAACGTTTTCATTTTTAATTTCATAAATACTCTCCTTCTACTTTTCTTAATGATTAGACTGCGTTAAACGTTAAAAAGTTTCGGTTTATACTTATTTTTGTACATATTTTTTTTATTCACGAAAGCCCTTTGTTTCACGCAAAAAACCATCGTTCCATAAAAATATACCTGACAAAATATCATCATAATGAAATAGTTTTTTTATTTTCAGTAAACTTTACTTTATTTTCATCCGTCTAATTGTTATTATGGGATGTATAAATTTTTAATGGAGGACTAAAAATGAAAAAGAAATTTTTGTTTCTGGTAATAGTATCACTTTTAACTGTTTTTTGTTCCAACAGTTTTGCGCGCTATAATTACGGCTACGCTTATCACGGCGGCAGGTGGCACAATCACGGATTTATGGGTTTTGATTTTGTTGTAAACTATCCGCCGGTAGGCGCCGTAATCGCCAGCCTTCCATTTGGTTATGCCAGCATCTATTACGGCGGTATACCCTATTATTATTACGGCAGCACATATTTCACTCCGTGCCCCGGTGGATATATAGTGGTTCCCGCGCCCCAGGCTCAGCAGGAAACAACAGCTCCAGACACGGAAGCTCCGCAGCAATCCACGGTTACAGCCGCCGCTGAAGAGGCGGCAAAATCGGGAAGTTTTATCGTAATAAGCATCCCGAAAAAAGAGGGCGGGTTTATCCCTGTAAGGCTCATCAAGCACGGGAACGGTTACATCGGCCCCCAGGGTGAATTTTACGCCGGCCATCCCACGGTTGACCAGCTCTCCGCATTATACGGGGAATAATTACATATTATTTTTAATAAAGGCTCCGGCCAGGCAATATGGGCCGGAGCCTTTATTATTTAAGCATCTCCAGAAATTCCTCTTCGCTGATAATTTTAATTTTCATGCCTTCTTCGATTAATTTTTCCGCTTTTCTTACTTTGGGGCTGTCATTATCCTTTAAGACCGCCCCGCCCTTTACAAGAAAAT
The DNA here is from genome assembly GCA_003159495.1 of candidate division FCPU426 bacterium. Classification (GTDB taxonomy): domain Bacteria; phylum Oederibacteriota; class PGYV01; order PGYV01; family Palsa-1178; genus Bog-1181. The sequence continues at coordinate 9,928 of PLPI01000111.1, forward strand.
CCGTATTGTATCTCACATAATTTGAAAGCCTCGCACCGCAATTAACCGCCTTCTGCATTGCCTGCCGCCTTGTCATGCCGTCTGCAAACCTTCCGGTAAAAACAAGTTCCCTGTTATAAAGCGGGTGTTCCGCGTTAAACTCGCATGTTTCCGCCTTTATTGTTTCCGCATCCGTTTTATCAGCGGCCCTGCGTTCTTTTTTTATTGAGCTCAGGACATATTCTTCGCCGGCCTTTACAGTTCCCATTTTCACCTTAAGGGAATCCGCAAGCACATGAACGTCATCGGCGGGAATTGCCTTCATTGCGCTGATCATTATAAGCGCGCTGGTAAGGGCGTCTTCGCCGGCGTCATGGTGTTTAAATGTATGCCCCAGGAAGGCCCCGACTGTCTTTAGCCTGTAATTTTTAAGCCCCTGCCAGGATGCGCGCGCTACCTCGCATGTGCATATATATTCAAACCCCGGTATGGGAATATTGTAAATAGTAAGCACATCCTCAAGGGCCGGAACGTCAAAAGCGGTATTATGCGCCGCGACAATGCCGTTCTCGATAAACGGCTTTATTTCCGGATATACAGCGTCAAATTCAGGGGCATTCTTTACCTTTTCAGGCGTGATGCCGTGCACCCTGATATTATCCCTGTTGAAAAGATCATACCCCGGCTTTGGCTTTATGAGCCTGTTTATTGCGTGAGCCACTTTGCCGTTTTCGATAACGGCAACACCGACCGCGCAAATACTTCCCCAGAAAGGGTTTGCGGTCTCAAAATCAATGCATGTTAATCTCATTTTGCTCCATTCCAGCGCTTTGTTGACTTTCTTCCTGCACACAAACTGTTTCTATTATATTATGTTATTAAGAATATAACAATAAAAAAGCCCGGCTAAAAGCCGGGCTTTTTTATTTGCGCAATACTTTTTACTTCATAACCGTTTACTGCGGTTGTTCCGATGCCGGCTGTTCATCCTCCGGTGTCGCGCCCGCGTTGTAGGGCTGTCCGCCGCCGTCAAACATATCAAATGTGCCGTCGTTCAGTTTCAGGATTATCTCAAGCGGCTTGCCGCTCGTCGTGTCAGAGAACATGACATCCTGAACCCCCGACGCGAGGTAAATCGGGCTGAATTTCGGCGGATTTGAAACGTCATAAAGGAAAGCGTCCTGTGTGTCCGCCACAACCTTGACTATCCTGGTATTGTCCGGGCTGGAGTAAGAATGAACGTTCCCGTTGTCCGGGACTGCTACAGCCACGCTGTCATTTGCGGAATTAACCGCCACATAACTGTTATCATTGTAGCAGTACAGATCCCCTATATGATAGGGATCCTGCCACCACCAGAAGCCGTCATTCCAGAAACACCAGCGGTCAAAATCTGCGTCATACCACCACCAGCGGCTGTCAAAGTTCCTCACCCAGAAGTATTCACTGCCTATATACCAGCCATACCAGTTATATCCCCAGCCGTCCCTGTAATGGCAATAGTCAAAACCGGCATCATGGTGCCAGTAATAATGGTTTGCGCCCGTTTCAGAAGCGTTAAAACCCCTGACATTTTTCTGCCAAGCCGCCGTTGTCACCCGGGACATTTGCGACCTAACGGTCTTATTATTGAAATTACGCGGTGAAATACCCGCCGCGCTTATGGCCCGTCCATTAATGCCCTGCGACGGGTACGAAATTACTGAATGCTGCCTGTCGGTGTGAATAATCTGCTGACGGTTTGTAATATATCCGGGGGAGGCTTTCACCCCGATTTTCTGGAGTTTTTTGCGTATATAATTGGGAGTATAGGGATGGTGATGGGAAACGCTTGCCGTTAATGCCGGGGCAATCGACTGCTGCCTTACAACGGACTGCCCGCTTACCGTTCCTCCGCTTTTCACCTGATTCGGTTTTTGCTGCCGGACCACAGGTTTACTGACTGCTTTTCTTTTCGGCGACATAATAAGCCTGCCGTAATCGGGCTGCTGGTTCTGCTGCTGTTGTACATTTGCCTGCCTCTGCTGTGCGGGATAATTCCTGTCATGACCGCCGCTTGACCCGTTGTTAAGATTAATTACAACGGGATTGCCGCCCTGATCCGCCTGTTGTCTACCCTGTGAGTTTTGCTGTTGCTGTTGCTGTTGTTGCGGCTGCTGTTGCTGCTGTTGCTGCTGTTGCGGCTGTTGTTGCTGTTGTTGCTGTTGTTGCTGTTGCTGCTGTTGCTGCTGTTGCGGCTGTTGTTGCAGTATAGGCGCCCGCTGCCCGCCGTCACCCTGACCGTCTGTGCGCATTCCACGGGCAAATAAACCCGGAACTGAAAGCAAAACCAGCACAATTGTCGTAATAATAATACGCCTCATGTTTCACCTCATTTATTATTTTAGATTCCCAGAGTTTAGACGATTGGCGGTATAAAAAATCCCTTTTTCCGCCTTATATATTTTCCTATTTTATACGCTTTTTTACAAGGAAAATTATGAATTTTTATTTTGCCGTTTATCTACTCTCTCCTTTCTCCTCTCTGAAAGTTCCTGCCCTTTTTCCCGTTGCGGAAAAACGCAGGGGGGGTTATAATGCCGCTAAATGATAAAAAATAACGGAGAATATATGGCAAAAAGAAAAAAAATCCTGGTTTCCGCGGTGATTATCTCCTTCAATGAGGAAAACTGCATTGAACGCGCCGTTAAGTCGGTAAAATGGGCCGATGAAGTATTAGTGGTTGATTCCGGCTCGACCGACTCCACCGTGTCCCTGGCCAGGTCGCTCGGCGCAAGCGTAATCCATAATAAATGGCCCGGTTTTGCCGCACAGAAAAATTTTGCGATAAAAAAAGCCTCCGGCGTCTGGGTATTAAGCATAGACGCGGACGAGGAGGTCTCCGCCGAACTTGCATCGAATATACGCAAGGCAGCTCTCTCAGGCGAAAATGCGGACGGCTACTGGATTTGCAGGAAAAACTATTATTACGGCAGCCGTGATTACATGAAGCACGGGACCGTTTTCCCCGACGCCTCGATAAGGCTGATAAAAAAAGGGCGCGGAGCTTACAACGCGGCGCTTGTACATGAACAGATTGTGGTAAAGGGCCCGACGCTGCGCCTGGCGGGTTTTATCAGCCATTACAGCAAACCGCTTGTTTCGGAACACCTATCGGCAATTAATAAATATACCACCCTCGAAGCCATGGATTCGTTCAAAAAGGGGCGCAGGGCGAGCGGATATTCCATACTAATAAAACCTGGATATTTTTTTATAAAAAAATATTTTTTCAAAGCCGGGTTCCTGGACGGATTCCAGGGTTTTTTATACCAGTTTTTGTCGGCCTTCTATGTTTTCATGCATGAAATAAAACTGCTGGAACTTGAAAAAAAATCATGCGTGGACTATAATCCGCTGAAGACATTGTTTGTACGGTATAAAAACATGGAGTGAGGCACTGTCGGAAAACCCTCAATGCCGCGTGAGCCGCTGTTTTTCACTCCACCCTTATCCCGTATTTGTACAGCAGGCCAAGTACTCCCGGAATGGAAAATCTGGCGTTTTTTATCCTGTTGTTTTCAGGGTCCATAAAGTAATTGAAAGCCGTCCTAAAATCCGCGCCGGTAAGGGTTACCTTGTTAAATGACGTTCCCGCCATGTTGCAGTTGTTAAAAACCGCCCCGGACAGGTCGGTTTCGGAAAAAAAGGCCTCTTTTATTAGGCATTCGTCAAAGACGGTCTTTGCCATTTTTTTTCTGTCAAAAGATGTGAAAGAAAGGTCGCATTCATTAAAATCCACGGAAAAAAGCGAGTCGCTGCACTCGCTGAAATTTATGCCGTTTAGCCGGCACCCCTTGAATTTTACGTTCCTTAACGACGTGTTTTTCAGCTTTACAAGTTTCATGGAACAATTAATAAATGAAGAGTCCCTGAAAGAGCTTTCTTTTACCGGGGCTCCGGAAAAATCGCAGTTCTCGAATATACAGGAATCAAATTCACATCCGGAAATGGCCTCATCATTTAACGTCATTCCGGTAAATGTCTTTCCCGAAAATGTCTCATTTAACAATTTTTTCCTCCGGCTGTCATTTTATTCCGAACAGGAACCCATAATATCACAATTGTTAAAAAAATATCCGTGGATTTTTTCTGCGCGGCTGGATGGCTTTTTTACAGGCCCAGTGAAAGAATGTCTATATGCGACAGGATGCCCGATATCTGCTCTATAAGTTTTTTCACGCCGTCATAATCAAGATTGTACATCTTAAGGACCCTGGGGTCCATTACCGGAATGTTTACCGAGCCGAAACCCAGGGAATTGGATATAAAATTGGCTATGGTGACTATCCCGACAAGCTCCCTGTCCGGCGTGTCCTCAAAATACTTGTGGTGATAAGCCACCGCCTGGACTATGGGGTCGGGAAATGCCCACTTGTGGAGTATCATGGCCCCTATCTGGGCGTGGTCGAGCCCGGTTATGGCCGTCTCGGCGTCGGTAAGGGTTATTCCTTTTTCCCTTGAATAATTTTCTATAGAATGGTAAATCTTTTCGTCGTACTGGAATATGGCCAGCCTGCCTATGTCATGTATCATACCTGTTATATAGCACAGCCCCTGGTCCTTAAAATCCATCTGTTCGGCTATAAATTTCGCCGCTATTGCCGTTGAAATCGCGTGGCGCCACAGGCGTTCCCTGACTATTATCTCTGTTTTTTTCACCGTGCCGTCGTCCTTTCGTACCATGAGCGAAGCCGCCACCGCTATGGATTTTATGCCGGTAAATCCCAGGAGAACCACGGCTTCGTTTATTGATTTTACCTTTCCAGCATTGCCGTAATAGGATGAGTTAGCGACTTTCAGCACCAGCGCCGAAAGGTAATCGTCGCCTTCAACAACCTCTGTAATGTCACCAGCCGTTGCCAGCGGGTCGTTTGCCATCTGAAAGACCTTCAATGCCACATTTTTAAGGACTTTCACGCTCTCCATCATTTCAATTATTTTTTCTATATCCGCTATGGCCATGTTATCTGCCGCCTTTGACGGATTCGATGAGCTTGTCCGCTTCCGCCCTGATGTCGCCCATTATTGAGAGATAATACTGTATTTCACTTTTTCCAAATTTTACATTTTCCGTGGCTTCTTTTGAGATGAATTTCATTATATCTTTTACGGCGGGTTTCCTGTCAGTCCCTGAAATGCCCGAAGCACAGCAAATCACATCCGCCATATGAACAACCGAGACCACAGTTTTGTCCGAATCGCAGTCCACCGGGTTATGATGAAAAAATATGGCGTTTTTTATCGCCCTCGGCAGCGACCATTTGCGGGCCATGGCGGCGCCCAGGTCCGAATGGGTAAACCCCATTATTGTTTCCTCTATTGTCGTTCGCGGCAGCATCTGCTCGTTTTTCAGCTCGCCCAGTATCTCATTAAAATAACCGGGCTCATATTTGAATATTATCAGCTCCCCTATGTCGTGAAGCAGTCCGGCCGTATACGCTGTGTCTTTTTCGCCCGGGTTTACCTTTTCAATCATTCTCTGCGAAAGTATTGCAACCGAGATGGAATGCATCCACATCGAAGAAAGCATATTGCCGTCGTCCTTCGCGCCGCCGTAAAGCTGTTCCATGAATATCGCGTAAAGCATTGATTTGATGTTCAAAAGCCCTATAACCACAACCGATTCGCTTATCTTTACAACCTGGCTCACCCTTCCGTAAAATGCGGAATTGGCTATTTTCAAAACTTTTGACGTGAGCCCCTGATCCGTCGCTATAACCGCGCTTATATCCTCGGCGCTTTTTGACTCATCGGACATTATATCGGTTATCTTCTGTATGTTGGACGGCAAAACCGGCAGGTCGCTTACCGTATCAAGAAAAGCTCCCACATCGGTGAATTTTTTTTCCATGTATTATCCTCCAAATCCTTCTTCTTTCGGTATCCTGAAATAAAACGTCGCTCCCCTGCCCACCTGGCTCTCGACCCAGATTGTCCCTCCGTGCTGCACCGTTATTATTTTTGAAAGATAGAGGCCAAACCCCATGCCTCCGGTGCGCCTGGTGAGCGCCCTGTCCATCCTGTAAAATTTGTCGAATATTTTCTCTTTTTCCTCGGCCGGTATCCCCGGGCCGCTGTCTTTTACCGAGACTACAAAAGTTTTGGCGTCCGCGGAAAGGTCTATGTACACGTCGCCGTTCTCTTCGCTGTATTTAAAGGCGTTGGAAAGAATATTTCTTACCACTTTTTTCATTTCCTCGTCATCCACATATGCCGTGATATTCGGGTCGGTATATGTGAACTTAAGGTTCACATTCTTGGTCTTATATGTGTACTTTTTTATGACCGACTCGATCATCTGTTTTATATTTACCACCTTTTTATTAAGGGTCAGCGTGCCGTTCTCGAATTTGGTGGCGGCCAGCAGTGTGTTGGTTATTTCCTCCAGAATCTCGGCCTGGGTGTTCACATTGTGAATAAGCTCCGCGTAAAGTTTTTTGTCGTCATCGTTCCACATGTCCTCCTTCATTTTTATCTGGATTATCTTGGAGGATCCCTTCAAAATGGTCAGCGGGGTGCGCAGTTCGTGCGAGGTGGTTATCATTATATCCGATTTCATCTCGTCAATCTGCCTGAGCTTGTTCACAGTCTCCTTTTCCTGCTCATACATCCGGAGGTTTTCAATAACGACAGTCGTCTGATTTAAGAGTATTGTGAGCAGGGACAGTTCCTGCTGGGTTATTGTATTTGCAGGCTTGTTTATAAGTATATCGACGTACCCCACTTTTTTCTCGTTGACAAAAAGCGGCACTATGGCGAAAGATTTGCTTTGAAAGAATGCAAGCCCGGGGTCGTCCCTGCCCTCGGTTCCCTTGGGGACTATTGCGATGTGTTTTTTCTTGAAAACCCATTCATACATGGCCCTGTCGACATTGAATATCTGCTTGTATTTAACAAGCTTTTCCGGGTCCACTTCCTTTACTGCCCTGCAGTCCCTCCCGTTTTCGTCATATAAAAATATGGCGCATGCGTCAAGTTCTATGGTGGAACCAAGTATATCAACAAGCAGGTCGTAAATTTTTTCAAGTGATTTTACGGTGTTCATGGCCTCGAGCAGCCTGTAAACACCCGTCATTTCGTTCAGGTATTTCCGCAGCCCCGAGTTTATCTCCTCGAGCATCCTGCAGTATTCCATTTTTTCTTTCAGCGAGCTCTCCATGGAATTTATTCTTTTTAACAACTCTTCTTCTTTATTGTCCATTGCGTATCTCCGCGTTACGAATTTAGAAAAAGATCTGCGTTTGACATTTCATACTCAAGGTTCTGGACCACCGTCCTGAGGTTCTCTTCCTGGAGCTTCAGCGTCCCCATGGCTTCCCGGTCAAGCCTGGCGTTTATTTCTGACGCGTCGTAGGTTATTGCCGAAAATTTGCTTATGATATCGGCCACGTGCAGCACGTTTGTCATGTATTTATCCGAGGCCAGCCCCGGCGTATGATGGAATTTTATCGGTTCGACAAAATTCTCCGGCAGGTTCCATTTGTCGATTATCATGGAGCCTATTTCAGCGTGATCGGTGTTGAGTATGCGCCGTTCAATCGCGTAAGCCGGCTCATTCTTGTTCTTTTTGCTTTCCCGCATGACCTCAAAAAACTGGCTGTGATAATTTGTATCCATGAAAACTTTTCCCACATCGTGAAGGATGCCTAGCGTGAAGGCCTCTTCTTCCTCTTTCTGCCCGGGCGCCGTTGCCGAAACAAGAAGCCTGGCGCATATTGCCGTGGCCACCGAGTGTTTCCAGAATTTCCGCCTGTCAAATTCACGCTCTTCCTGGGATTCATTCACGAATATATTATATAAAGTTGAGGTCAAAATGAGGTTTCTTACCGTCAGGAAACCGAGCACCACCACAGCCTCGGTTACGGTCACGATTTCCCTCGGGAACCCGTAATATGCCGAGTTGGCCAGCTTGAGGGTCTTTACTGTAAGCGACTGGTCCATTGATATCAGCTCGGTCAGGTGATCCGCGTTTGAATATGGATTGTCGATAATTTTCATCACCTTGGAAATGATGTTTGGCAGTATGGGAAGGTCGTCCATCTTCTGTATAAGGTCCTTGAGTTCCTTTGAAGTCTCTTTCAAATCGCCCATGCGTCCCTCGGATTATTAATGGATTCCCGCGGAATCCCGTTTTAAATCATTTTCAAGCGTTCTCATAGATGATAAAAGCGCGCCTACCGCCGCCTGCAAATTTCGCTTCACAGGTATTATCGGCGTTTTTCCCCTGCTTATTAAGCCGTTTGCTGAAATAATTGTTTCTACAGCCTCCCTGTGTCCGGCGTCAAAATAGAGGAAATTCCCCTTATTTGACTCATAAACGTCAATCCCGTCCGGATTAGCCGCCGGGCGGTTTTCAATAATATTTTCAACCAGGCCGGAGAGGAATTCCGGGGTTATGGCCGCGCCGCATTTCATGCCGCGGCATTTTTCCGGCGCCGCACACGGCGCGCATTCCAGCGGCGCAAATATCACTTTTACACCGGCGGCATACGGAGCGGTTTCATACGGCCATGCCCCGGCCTTGAAAATTCCCGCGGTTTTTGTCCCCACGGCCGCCGCCGCATGCATGGCGAAAGTATCCGGCGTAATAAGCAGGCTGGAGCTTTTAATAACGCCGGCAAGCTCGTCAAGGGTGGTTTTGCCGGTTAAATTCCTGAAACTATCCGTATCTTTCAGTCCGGGCATGAAATGTTCCTCGCCCTTGGCGCCCAGCAGGGCCACGTTATATTTTTTTGAGAGCATGCTTATGAGTTCCGTGTTCTGCTCCGCGGAAAGAGACCTCTCCATCCTTGACGCGAAACCCTGGACCGTTACCACGGGCCTGTCAAAAGCAAAATCCAAAAATTTCCCCGCTGACCGGCCCCCGGCTTTTATCTTAAAATACAGGGAAGACCTGATGTCCCCGACGCCGGCGATAAGCTTAAAAATATCGCTGATGTTTATGAAAGAATACCTGCGCGATGTGATGATTGCGAATAAATACTTTGTCCACGGGTCGTTCATTTCAAATTTTCCGCCGCTGAATATCAGCCCCCGTTTTTCCGCGGCGGCGCACTCTTTCAGCAGTATCCCGCCTATGGCGTCAAAGTTGTAATTTATCGCCAGGTCATAACGGGTCTGCAGTATCTCCCCCATGAAGGCGTAAAGCTCCCTGAATCCGGCCACAATATCCCTTGCGCCGCTTTTTCGTATGGAATTTCTCGGCAGTACAATCAGCCTCGAAACGTATGGATTGCCCGCTATGGCCCCGGCGCAGCTGGAATCCACCACAAAATCTATTTTCACATCCTTATACTTTATCTTGAGCGCCTGAAGCGCCGGCGTTGCCTGGAGCACGTCGCCCAGGCGGTAAGGCTGTATTATTAATATTTTCATTGAGCGCCGCCCGGCGCGTTTTCGCCGCGCATTACATTTATTGAAAAGAGATTTTTGTACAGCACGAACGCCGCGGAGGCGGTATCTTTGCCTTTAATGGCGGCGGCGTAAATATCAGTTTTTGTACCGCTGAACCTGCTGAAAAATGCCGCAATATCCTTTTCCATTGAAAAAAACGGGTTTATATTCCCCGCAGCGCCCCATTTTTTTACGGTTATTGCGCCCTTTTTTTCCAGGGCTTCCATGTCTCCCTGATTCCCAGCGGCAAGCACGGCCCGTGATATCAGCTCCGCGTTTATCCTGCCGCTGACGGTCAGCGCCGTTTCACCCAAAGGCCCCGGCGCCGTTTTTGACTGTTCCGGGCACAGGTACACCGCGGCCGATCCGGCGGCCGCAGCGGCGCAGGCCGCTGACGGTGAATCCGTTACAAAACATCCGGCTTCCCCCGACGCCGCGTAAAAAACCGCGTTTTCCCCGGGCGCCAGGACGACGGCTTTGCGTGATTTTTTTTCAAGCAGGCCGAGGCAGCATTGCGCGGCGGCGGCCGTAAAGAAGGCTCCGGACGGAGCAAAAACAACCCGCCCGCTCCCGCTGTTTTTTTTTGCCGTCACCGGGCCGAGATCAAAAACGGGATCCGCGGCCCCAAAAAGAAGGCTGTTATAAAATGATATGTCGTTATAAAAACCCGCGGAATAAATTTCGCCGCGGTTTATCATTTCCAGAAAATACCACGGCCCGCTGTAGGAGAGGCCGCCGTTTTTCATGGAGAGCCCCGCTTTGAAATCCGCGTTTAAACAGTTCTGCGCCGCGGCCGCCATGCGGTTTGTCGACGCGTTAAAGGAGGCGTCATATTTTCCAGCCGTAAGCCCGTCCACCGCCCTGCAGACGGCCCCTTCATCGGACGCTGTCCCGCCGATAACATGTACGCCCCCTATATTCCGCGCGTTTTCAAGAATTAAGGCATCTTTATTAAAGGAAATGATGTCGCTGGGGCCGTACCCGTTTGCCGCAAGGTTCGACGCCATTGACTGCGCGGCTGTTATTCCGTCTCCGCAGATTATTACAGCTTTTTTCATACAGGATCCCTTTCACGCGCCCCCTGCGTTATTATTTCCATTGCCCGCGCCATCCTTACTCGGTATGTGTGGTCGCGCGCCGTCCTAATAAAACCCTCTTTCGCGATAACAGCCGCTTTTTCCGGATTTTCCGTATAATATTTTATTTTATCCTTGAGTTCTCCTGTTGTTGAAAAAAGTTCTATTTCCCTTTCCGGCTCGTAGAATTCAGCCATATTGTCCCTTGCGTCGGAAAGCTGGAATCCGCCGCTTGCCGGTATTTCAAAAGCGCGCGGGTTGATAAAATCTCGGTGCGGGTCGATGCCGTCATAAAAAGCCGATGAATAAAGGTTTATATTCACCGTTGAACCGGAATATATTGCCCTTAATTCCTCCGCTGTAACCCTTCGCCCGCCTATCCTGACATTCTTTTTAAGGCCCGGCCCGGCCGCGGTGTCCCAGCCTTCCCCGTAGATTGAAATGTCAAGCTCCGAAAGCGAGCTTAAAACCGNNCGGCACCTGCGCGGCCGCCGGCAGATAAAATCCATTGCCCTTTTCCCTGTTTATTTTTTCAATAAACGGCCCGCGCTGGATTACAAAAAAATAATCACAAACCGCAAAAATATTTTTCCAGTATGTGAGCGTCCTGAAATCTTCCACAAACCAGAAAGCCGTTGTGATGCCCGATTTTTTCAACGCGGTTAAACCATCGGAATTAATGGGAGCCTGCGCCATGCAGAATACTATATCCGGCTGTGTCTTTAACACCCCATCATACGCAAGGCGCATAACTTCAAGGGCATACGCTTCCTTTGCGGCCCTGTCGTTTTCCCTTTTTTTCAGCCCTTCCAGAAATACCGAAGAATCATAAACCCGCGCCTCAAAACCCGCTTCGGAAAATCCACGGGCCGCATAAAACGACATTTCATAGGAACCGCCGTACATCGGCGAAACCACGGTTACTTTTGGCGGTTTTTTGGGGTTTACGTTTATATTTTTCACCTGGATGTCTCCGGAGCCTTTAACTGACGGCGCGCATGTTTCAAACTATTGTCATTTCTTCGTTATTTTCAAGCTTATGCTCGTGTATCTTCTGCATAAAGAACGCGAGCGCGAAAATAAATCCGTTCACGGCCCTTTTTATGTTCATATATATTTTTTTCAACTTGTCGGGATTTGCGCCGGCCATACCGCATTCCACAACATAATAAGAAGCAAGCATTTCTCCCTTTTTCATCGCCTCTTTCATTCCTACTTCCATGGCGGCCAGGCGTTTAATGGCGCTGCTTTTGCCGCCCTCTTCACGCGCCTTCTGAAGGGCCTCAGCCGCGTCAAATCCCTCCATAGCCATGGANNCAGCTTCATATAATCCGAAACTTTTTCCTTTAGCATGGCGATTATTGATGCCTTGTCAGGGTTCTCATCGAGTTCATTGCGGTATTTTTCCCATATTTCCTCGACCCCTGCCGCGAAACTGTCTATGGCCCCGGAAAAGAGCCCTTCCCAGTACGAGGAATAAAGCTCCCTGTAAATGGAATTCACCAGGGCCTCGGCGTCTTCGCCGCCCGCCTTCAGTTCCAGCCTGTAAGACGGATCGATGGTCGTCATGTAAATATTTATTCCGGAATAATTTTTCATCGTAAAATCCTCCCCGTTTATTATTTTCATTCCCGCGTCAAATATCCGGTCCATTTTTATCATTTCAACGCATTTTTTTTCCTCGCAGTTGTCCGCGTTATGGCACGGCGCGCAGCTAATTTCCGGATAGGCTATGTGTATCCCGCCGGCATAGGGCCCGGTTTCCCGCGGATATGCTTCCGCGTAGAATATAGCCAGCACCCGGGTGCCGGCCGCGGCCGCAAGGTGCATATTCAGCGTATCCGCGGTTATAAAAAGCTTCAGCCTGGAAAGCATCGCGTAATTCTGCCTGATTGAAAACGCGCCGCACGAATTGAACGCCCTCGCGTTTTTACCGGCGGCGTCAATGACCGCCTGCGCGGAGCTTTTTTCCCCGCCGCCGCCAAAAAAAACCACATCATATCCGCCCCTGTTAAATTCCCGGACAAGCAGATGATATTTTTCATTAAGCGCCATCCTGTGCCGTTTTGAGGCGCCGGCCTGTATGCCCACCATTTTTGCCGCGTTTATTCCATTGGCGCTGATAAAATCCATTGATTTTTTATGGTCGCTCTGCGGAGCGAAAAAATATAGCCCCCTGCGCTTTAACGCGCCGGGATCCAGGCCGAGCCCCTCCTCGGCGGCCATATAAAACATATCGACAATATTATATTGGTTATGTTTTCTTGCCGCCGTAAAAAAAAGCATATACGCGCTCCACTCACCCGCCACCGATCTCGGCCCTTCCATGGGCGCCACACTTCCGGTTTTGACACGGCCGCGGCATATTCCCGCTATAAGGGAGGCGCTTTTTGAAAAGTTAAAGTTTATCACCCTGTCATATTCCTCTTTTTTGAGTTCATAAAGAAATTCCCTAATAATGGCCCTTGCCGCGGTGAAGTTTTTCCTGTATTTCATATCCGCAAGCGCCTTCATTTTAGGAAAAACCAGTTTTTTGTTTATGTACGGGTTCAGGTCGAGAATTTCGGAAAAATAATCATCGCTTAAAAAATCTATTTTACATTTCGGAAATGCCTCTTTTATGGACTTGACCACGGTCAAAGTCTGGAGTATATCCCCGTACCTGAATGGCTGGATTATCAGTATTTTATCCATGTCATTCACCCGCATAAACCAGCAGCATGAGTTCAAGGGCCTCTTTTTCTTCGCCCCGGGATTTTTGAAAAGCCTCTTTAAGTTCCTCAATGGAATTTATCTTATCCGCATCCCTGTTTTCGCGCAGTACCTGATTAATGGCGTTAAGCGCCCCCTGATAAAAATCGCGGTTGAACATATAGCCGTCCTTATTCCTGAGTATCCTGATTTCCCCGCCCCCGGCTTTCTCAACAAAAGCGGTTATACGCTCTCGTTCATATGTTTCAATAATGGCGGCGTTTTCAAATCCAAGCCCGTCAAGTACGCATAACAACTCAGCCGCGGGTTCTATCACCAGAACCGGACTGTTTTTTTCAATCAGAAGGCTTTGCTCGTACAGGGACACGGCCCCCAGTGAAATGAAAACAGTACCTTCGGAAAACGGCCCGCCTTCCACCCTCTGGATTACGGCTGATTTTCCATCCTTTTCAACCGTAATACTTTTTCCGCCCTGCGAAACTTTATACATTTTGCCCTCTTAATTATAACGTTGCATATACTTATGCATGTTTCGTGCCGTAATAAACCCCTTATAAAACGCATTACAACCGCCCATGTACGCCTGGTATAAGGAACTTTTTCCATATACTATGGAAGCTTAAAACATGCCGTTTGTTAAAAACAGCAAAATAAAAATTACAAAAACAACAAAAAAAGCCTATAATATAATAAGTATTATTATAATTATACTGTTGTCCCGAGGAGTGTGTATGATGTGGTTCCCGGTCTTTCCATTGCTCCACTTTGCTTCATTTATAATATACATTTATCTTGCCGTGAGGATATTTACCCTTGACAGCAAGTCTCCGGTGAACAGTTCAGCGGCGATGCTGCTTGCCTGTTTTGCCATATGGAGCCTTGGTATGATGTTCATGTCCGAAGCCGCATCGCCCCCATTATTTATCAGCGCCATCTGGCGCATATATTCCGTTGGATGGATAGCCTTCCCTTCTTTCGTGCTGCTTTTATATCTTTATATCTCAAAAAATTCACGGCTGCTATTGTGGCCGGGCGCCCGCCCCCTTATCATCGTGCTCCCGGTTGTTTTTATCGTCCTTAACAGCGCCGGGTTTATGATGTCACCGCCGTCCATTGACGCCTTTGGATGGCACCTGAACTGGGTAAGGGGCCTTGTCCCGGTTTTATTTTTTGCCTATTATATTTCATTCTCCATGCTCGCGGTCTTCTTTCTGGTTAAATACGCCGTCCGTGTAAAAAATCCGCGTTATAAAAATACATCCCTTGTAATAATAGCTTGTTCCATTTTAACCCTCTTCGTAGGCACTTACATCAGGGTGATACTTCCCGAATTGTTCCATGCAAACGGCGCCATACCCGACATTACCGACATATCCCTGGTGATAATGGCTTTTGCTTTTAATTACTCCGTGTCCAGGCGCGGGCTCTTCAATATAACACCGGCGACAGCGGCGGAAAACATTATCGCCGGCATGGGCGAGGCCCTTATGCTGTTGAACGATTATTTTGAGATTGTTTATTCCAACGAGGCGGCAACGACACTGCTGGGGTTTTCAAAGGATGAATTTATCGGAAAGACTTATAATTCTCTTTTTGCGGAAAAAGATATGACAAACTCATGGATAAAAGAGGTGCTGATGAAGGAATCCCTTCACAGCCTGGAAACGGATCTCGTCTCAAAATCCGGGGCTTTTATCCCTGTTCTTCTTACCACTTCGCTGATAAAAAATGACGACGATATCGCAGGCGCCGTCTGCATAGCAAGCGATATAAGGGAAATGAAGAAATCCGCCGAGGAATTAAAAACCCTGCATACCGCCGTGGAGCAATCCCCGGCCCTGGTGGCAATAACCGACACATCCGGATTCATAATATATTCAAATCCCAAATTTTCCGAGGTGACCGGATACAGGCGCGACGAGGTTTTTGGAAAAAAAATAAGCATACTGAGGTCGGACCTTCACGACCGGTCCTTTTATAAGGAACTCTGGGAAACCGTATCTTCCGGCAGGGAATGGCACGGGATGCTTCAGAACAAAAGAAAGGACTCGTCGCTGGTATGGGTTTCAGAGTCCATATCCCCCATAAAAAATTCCGATGGTTCGATAATCAGCTACATTTCCATAATGGAGGACATTACAGAACAGCGCAAGGCCCAGCAGGCAATAAAAGACAGTTACGAGGAATTAAAGGAACTCGATACCATGAAATCCAGCTTCACTTCAATGGTATCCCATGAATTACGGACTCCAATTACGTCTATACAGGGTTTCCTGGTCTTTCTGCTTGCGGGTGTCGCCGGCAAAATAACTCCCCAGCAGAAGGAGTACCTCGAAATAATAAAAAATAATTCCGACAGGCTGCTCAGGCTTATCAACGACCTGCTGGACACGGCAAAGATGGAATCAGGCACATTTACAATTTCAAAAAAATATGTCGAACTTAACTCGCTCGTCTCGGCATGCACCAACGACCTCAGGTCCCTGCTGATAAAAAAATCCATCGCCATTCTCGTCAACAGCGCAAACGATAAAATGTATATAGAAGCAGACGAATACCGCCTTTCGCAGTCGCTTATTAATCTTTTGAATAACGCCATAAAATTCTCCCCGTATAATTCCACCATAACCATAAACGTTAGGCGCATTGACGAAAAGAGCTACCCCGTACCGTCCCACGCGTTTATATCGCAGCTAAAGGAAGGGCCTTACGTTTTTATCAGCGTCACCGACCAGGGAACCGGGATAGAAGCGGAAAAACTCCGTAAAGTCTTTGAACGTTACTATCAGGCCGAAAATATTAATACCCGTTCCGCCCAGGGAACCGGCCTCGGCCTTAACATCGTAAAGAATATAGTAGAACTTCACGGGGGCGCAGTCTGGGCCGAATCTCGGGGCCGCGGTACAGGGGCCGCGTTTGTAATGCTGCTGCCCGAAAGATAAAATCTGTCCGCGCGCAGAAAGCAAAACGTAATCTGGAGGTTTTAATGGTCAAAAATTACAAACGCACTGCTCCGGGGCTTTTTCTTCTTATTTTCTTGACGATTCTGCCGTCTGTCATTTTTTCGGAAAATCTTGTCATTAACCCCGCTTTTAACGGCATGACTGGCTGGTCCCCGTCCAACCCCGTTTCTGTTACCGTTTCCGGCGGCTGCCTTTTGCTTAACAACGGTTCCACACCCGCTTACTGCGATGCCGTACAGGATATTAAATTAACCGGCCTTAATGCCCCGTGCCTGACGGTAAAAGCGGATATAAAAATAAGCGGTGTTGTAAAAGGCTCCCAGGAATGGGAGATGGCGCGCGTGATGGTCCTTTTTTTTGACGCCTCTGGGGCGCAGGTCGGAGGATGGCCGGAACTCGGGCGCTGGAAAGGCACTTTTGACTGGGCGCAAAAAATATCGGTAATCAGCGTCCCCGCCGGCGCGGCCTCTTTAAAGGTCCAGGTACAGCTATGCAACTGTACCGGCGAAATGGAGGCAAAAAATATTTCAATAGAACCCGGGGATTCCATGGTGATTCCAAGGGATGCCGACGATTTCTTGATGAACGGCTCGTTTGAATACGGTTCCACGCTGCCCCTTTACTGGGGCGGCTGGGTTTCGGGCGATTCTTCCTTTGATTATCCGGGATACAAGTCGGCCTCGTGTTTTAAAATAACCAATACTTCCCCGGGTTATTCCATGATTACCCAGAAGGCCGCCGTTACACCCGGAATGTCGTCAATAGAAATTTCGGGGTATGTAAAAACCTCCGGCGTGGCGCAGGGGGCCAACACATGGGAAAAGGCCCGCATTTCCGTGGAGTTCAGGGACGCGGACGGAAATCTTAAAGGCGGATGGCCTCCGGTCGTCGGCGAAGCCGCATATGACATTTCAGACTGGACCCAATGGGACAGGACCTATAATATTCCCGCCGGAACCTCTGTAATAATAGTCGGCGCCGGACTTTTAAACTGCACCGGAACCATGTGGTTTGACGATATAAAACTTAAAGCATTTGACAAATCCGGGCGCGCCTTAAAATCAGTTTCAGCCGAAGGCCAGGACAGAAAAGGATGGTTTGCCTTTGACGCGCCCGCCGATGATTACAGGCCGGGCGCGGTTATAGATTTTACCTCCTCGCTTGACGCGCCGGCGGGAAAACACGGCCCTGTTACAATAACCGCCTCGGGCTCGCTCGCTTTCGCGGATTCCACCCCGGCAAGATTCTGGGGAACAAACATCGTCGGCAGCGATCTTTACCGCGGCCATAAGGAAGCCGACCTGCTTGTGAAAAGGCTGGCCAAACTGGGGGCAAATATTGTCAGGCTGCATCACATGGACGCGTACTGGGCCGATCCGAATATTTTTTCAACCGACCGGACAAAAGGGCTTTTATCCCCCGATTCGCTCGACAAACTCGATTACCTTGTTTACAGGCTCAAACAGGCCGGCATCTATATGTTCATGGACATTTTGGTCCACAGGAAAGCCGTGGAAGCGGACGGCATAAAAGATTTCAGCGACATACCGGCCGGTTTCAAGGAAGTGATATTTTTCGATCCCGCCCTGCAGTCGCTGACAAAAGATTATATAAAGGCGCTTTTAACCCATGTAAATCCGTATACAGGCACGGCATATAAGGATGAGAACGCGGTCGTACTTATGGAAATAGTCAACGAATCTTCGCTTTTTTCCATCGACCGCGACAGCGCAGTTCCGGCGCGCTTCCGGGATGAACTCGACAGGCTCTTCAATGGCTACCTGAAGTCAAAATATTCCACCATGGATTCTCTCAAATCAGCCTGGCCGGACCTGGCCGCGGGCGAGGATTTTAACTCTTCAAGCGTAAAACGCGCCTCCTTTGACTATGATTACGATTCCTGGCAGAAAACGGGGTCCGGCAGTTCCGGCGCGCGGGCGGCCGATACAAAGGAATTTTATTACGGCCTTGAAAAAAGTTTTTTCAGGGACTTTTACTCCTATATAAAATCCATCGGTACGAAGGCCCTGATTGCCGGTTCCAATCACTGGGAAAAATGGGACGCCGACCTTATGGCAAACGCCTCCATGGATTTTATCGACCGCCACACATACTGGGACCACCCCTCGGGCGGCTGGACAATGCAGGACAACCTGACTTTCACAGACCTGCCTATGATTAAATCCGCGCGCAACTGCGTCGTGGAGCTCGGGCAGCAGCGTGTGGCGGGCATGCCTTTTACCTGCAGCGAATTCAATTCCCCGCTTCCAAATGAATTCCGCGCAGGGTATCCGGTGATAATGGCCTCTTACGCGGCGCTAAACGGCTGGGACGCCATGCTGCAGTTTTCCTTTTCAAACTACGCCTGGCAGGACAGTCTGGGCCACTTTACCGATATTTCAGCATGGCCCGATATGCTTGCCTTCTGGTATCCCGCGATAAAAATATTCAGGGACGGTTACGCGGCGCAAGGTACGCAAAAAATGGCCGCATACATCCCGCCCAAAGACGCGTTATCCGGCTCTTCCCCGGCGTGTACGATGATAAACAACGATATTAATGCCCCGCTTCTGGGAAACTCGGCAAAAACCTTTGACGCGGATAAGGCAAGGCATGACATCTCGCCGGCCCTGAAAAAGGATTCGGCCCTGTCATCCACGGGAGAACTTTACTGGAATTTTAAAAAAGGTGTTTTTGAGATTGCGGCTGAAAAGATACAGGGTGCGGCGGGTTTTCTCAGCACGGACAAATCCTTCAGTTTCAGCAGCCTGAAAATAAAATGTTTCAACAAATATGCCGCCATATTTTTAACCTCGCTTGACGGTAAACCGCTGTTGAAATCCTCACGCATGCTGCTCACAACAGCCGCGCGCATAGACAACACCGGCGTGCGCTATGATTCCACACACACATCTCTGATTTACGGCGGGACATCCCCCATATTGCTTGAGCCGGTTTATTCACAGTGCACAATAACAACCTCCAGGTTCAAAAAATCCAGGGCATACAAACTGGACGCAAATAACTATATCACAGGGGAATATAAGAATTTTTCACGCTCGGGTGGCAACTCGATAACTATTAAAACCGACGAAAACTCAAAGGTGCTGAGCTATTATATTGAATTTGAAAGATAAATCCCTAATTTACCCTTTTGATGCTTACTATAGACTGGCCGGCGTTATATGCCCTGCCTTTTTTTACGCCGCCTGAATTTTTTGCCTTGTTCATGGCGGAAATAATATCATCTGCATATATGAATATTTTCTTTTCACTGTATTTGCCGGCTCCGGCGTGTCCCTGTTTTACCATGCATTCAAATGTCATAAATCACCTCTGCATTATATAAAGCAACAATCATGCCATTTTTCGCGGCCTTTATTTAAAGGTGTTTTATTGGAATTTTACAGGACGACGTGTTAACTTGGTTAACATAGTGTAAACCGATGTTAACTGCTACTTTATTCCCAGTTTCTTCATCTTTTTCCAGAGCGCAACCCTTGATATCCCGAGATATTTTGCCGCGTTTGTTTTTGAATATTTGGATGCCTCAAGGGCATCAAGCACAACCCTCAATTCATCCCTGCCGTCGGCGGCTTTTTTCGCGGCATCCGTATTTTTTATAAATTCCTCCGGCAGATATTCCGCCTTTACCACCGGGCCGTCATGAAGCGTGGCAATCCTTTCAATCACATTTTCGAGCTGCCTGACATTGCCCGGCCACTGGTATGAGTTTAACAGCGACGCTGCTTCCTGTGAAAAACCCGTAAATTCTTTTTTGCTCCCGGCGGAAAATCCGGCAAGAAAATGGGCCGCAAGGAACATAATGTCCGAAACACGTTCGCGAAGCGGCGGCATATATAACGGAACCACATAAAGCCTGTAATACAAATCCTCCCTGAAAAGCCCGGACTTTACCATTGCCTTTATGTCCTTGTTCGTAGCAGTAATTATCCTTATATCCACCTTGATTGTTTTTGTCCCGCCGACCCGTTCAAATTCCCTTTCCTGTACAAACCTGAGCAGCTTGACCTGCATTGAAGGGGTTATATCCCCGATCTCATCCAGAAAAACAGTTCCCTTATCCGCAAGTTCGAACCGGCCCGGTTTTTCCCTGACGGCCCCGGTAAAGGCCCCCTTTTCATAGCCGAAAAGTTCCGACTCAAGGAGTGTTTCCGGCATGGCCGCGCAGTTTACCACGATGAAGGGTTTGTCCGCGCGCGCGCTTGAGGCGTGTATCGCCCTTGCCGCAAGCTCCTTGCCTGTCCCGTTCTCTCCGTGAATAAACACGGTTGAATCCGAAGCCGCCGCTTTTGCTATCATTTCCCTTACTTTTTTCATGGAAGCGCCGGAACCCAGAAGCCCCGTGCCGGAATCCCCGCCGGAACTTTCCTGTTTCGCGACATCCATTATCGAGCGCGAAAGGTTAAAAACAATATCTATACCGCTTTCATGCTTTAAAAATTCCTTATAATCGTCTTTGACCCTGTCCTGCATCCCGCTTTTTACGTAAATCAACCCGAGATTATATACGGCGTTTTTGTTGCCTGAATTCAAAAATATCGCTTTTTTAAAGCTCTCAACGGCCTCGTCAATAAGGCCGTTCCTGAAATAGGCCAGCCCGAGGTCGTTGTATATGTGCGACTTTTTCATGTCGTCGGATCCCGTATCCAGGGCTTCCTTGTAATATTTTATCGCCCCGTCATAATTACCCTCGGCAAAATAAATATCCCCGAGATTTGCGCCGGCCAGCCCGCCCGAAGGGCCGTATTCCATTGATTTTTCAAAGGATCCCACGGCATTATCCCTGTCATTCATGTTTTTATAAAGCACGCCAAGGTACAGGTATAATTCCCCGAGAAACTCTTTTTTACCGGAGTATCTGGAGGAATACAATATTGATGATTCCGGCTTCACTTCCATCTCCGGTATAGCCCTTAAATTTTTCAGCGCATCCCCGCTGCGTCCGGAGGAAATATCAATAAGGGCCATGTTGAAGAAATCCTCCCAGTTTCTCTTTTTCGGTTTAATGGCCGAGAAAAACGAATATGCTTCGTTGTAATTCCCCCTTACGAACGCAAAGCTTCCCCTGAACCTGCCCGCTGTTTCAGGCCCCATTTCATCCTCAATGGAATTTATAAGCCCGGGTATCATGTCAAACTTTTTATCCCTGAAGGCTGAATATATTTCCTTGACGGCGGCCGCGCCGGTTTTTACCGGTTTGCCGCAGCTGCGGCAGAACCTGCTTTTCCCTTCGGTTTTTGCGCCGCAATTTCCGCAGAACATCTATGAACCCCTGTTCAGGCGGTTTTTTTCTATCCAGTCGGCGCGCTGTGTAGCTATTGCGGCTATCTTCGGGTTATCCCTGTATTTCGGAACTATCGCCCCGTATATTTTCACGGCATCCGCCCACATTTCCTTTTTTTCAAGGTCATACCCCATGGAAAACTCTTTTTCAAACTCCATGAGCCTTTTTCTCTCGACTTCGGTTATGTGTGTTGTAAAAAGGTGCCCGACCTCCGTAAAAAACGATATGAGAAGAATATTTACAAAGTAAGCCGGAAAAATTCCGGCAAGCATGAGGTTTAATATGGTAAGCATCCCCCACTCTTCTTTTTTAAGAAGGGTTTTGGGGATGTTGACAAATTTTTCCATGTTTTTGGGGTCATAAATTACGTCTTCAATACCGCCGGTTTTTTCCGGCGTTACGGAATTTTTTCCGTCTTTTTCAAAATTTTTAGTTTTTTTATCCGCCATTTATCCCCCGCATTAAACCCGGACATCTATCCTTAAAGGAACTTTTCAAGGTCATTATACATCAGTTTTGCCGGGGCATAAACAGAAATTTTTTCACGGCTGTCAATTGTTGTGTAAGCGTCAAAAAACCGCTTCAGGCCGCCCGCGTCCACACCAATCCCGGAAAACGCCGTTGGCGTGTCCATTATACGCGCAAACTCCAGTATCTCTTCCAGGCTTCCTTTATTTCCAAGAACGCTTTCCTGCATTACAAGCCCCAGCGAAACATGCTCGCCGTGAAGGAAACGCTTCGCCGCGATTAAATGTGTCATTGCATGCGCCGCGGCATGCGCAATCAGCCCTGTTATCGTATTTTTACCCAGGCATGATATAAGCCCTGAAAGTATTATATTAAGTTCCACGAGCTCTTTTTTAAGCCCCCTGTCCTGGGCGTCCCATTTGCCGGTTATCGTTTTTATAAGCCTTTCACGGCATGACAGGGCAAGCGCGAATACGGCATCGTCAAAATTTCCCGCGGCGAAACCGCCTGCCCGCGCCGCCGCAGTCTCGTAATATTTCGCCAGCGCGTCCATGGCTCCGGCGGCGAAAAAGCTCATCGGAAGGCAGTAAAATATCCCGTCATCGATTATCACTTCGTCGGCAACGGGAGTGTCAATTGTGTCCGTGTAGCCGCCGTCTTGCCCGTACATGACCGCCACCGGCGTCATCGAGGCGCATGTGGCCGCTGATGTGGGTATGTTTATCAGCCTCATGGAAGGAATATCTTTTTTTACAAGCTTGGCCAGGTCCATAACCTTGCCGCCGCCCAGGGCAATCATGCAGTCCGCGCCCGTTTCCGCCGCCAGGCTTCTCACCCTGTGAAGTTCGCCGGGCCAGACCTCCCCGCTGAATATTACGGTCTTAATCCCCGGTATGGCCGAACGTACCGCGTCGCCGAATTTTTTCGAGGCATATGCCCCGGAAAAAAGCAACGGGGCCCCGCAGGGCCCCGTCTGTATATTATTTATGGCGCCTTCACCCTGCGTTATTTTCGCCGGAAAAACCAGGCCGCTGCTGCCGCCCGTAAAGTTCCCGGCCAGGTGAAAGCTTTTCATTTTTACTGGTTCTTCATTTCCTTGTCGGCATCCTTTTTGGAAAGCGAAATTTTTCCGGAGCGCTCGTCGACTCCCTTAACCTTGACCCATACCATTTCGCCCTCTTTCAGGACATCCTCTACCCTTGCCACGCGGCTCTCAGAAAGTTCTGATATGTGGCAGAGCCCCTCGGTGCCCGGGGTAATCTCGATGAACGCGCCGAAATTCATGATTTTAATAACCTCGCCGTGATAAAGCTTTCCGATTTCCGGCATTCCGGCGACTTCCATGATTTTTTCCTCGGCCAGATCAAGCACATCGGCGTTTGCCGCAAAAACCTTTACGGATCCGTCCTGCTCGATATCTATCTTCGCGCCGGTTTCCTCGACTATCCTTTTGATGTTCTTTCCGCCCGGCCCGATGAGATCCTTGATCCGTTCCTTGTTTATTGTCAAAATCTTCATTTTTGGGGCGTAACGCGACATTTCTTTTCTCGGCTCCGGCAGGCACTTCTCTATTTTTTCCTCGATTATGAAAATTCTGGCCTTCCTTGCCTGTTCAAGCGCGTCCTTCATGAGCTGAGGCGTGACGCCTTTTATTTTAATGTCCATCTGAATTGCGGTTATGCCGTCTTTTGTACCTGCCACCTTGAAATCCATATCGCCGAAATGATCCTCGGCTCCCTGGATATCCGTTAAAATCGCGAATTTTCCGCCCTGCTCGATGAGCCCCATGGCTATTCCGGCTACGGGTTTTTTAATAGGCACGCCGGCGTCCATGAGCGCGAGTGTTCCGCCGCACACTGATGCCATTGATGATGAACCGTTTGACTCGAGAATATCGGAAACCACCTGAATCGTATACGGGAAAGATTCCCTGTCGGGTATGACCGCTTTAAGCGCCCTCTCGGCAAGCGCGCCGTGTCCGATTTCCCTTCTGCCGGGCCCCCTCATGCCCTTTACTTCCCCGACGGAAAACGGCGGGAAATTATACTGCAGGGTGTACGCTTTCTTTGATTCGCCCTCAAGGTCGTCAAGCGACTGCGCGTCCTCGTCGGATCCGAGTGTGGCTATAACCAGCGCCTGCGTCTGCCCCCTTGTAAAAAGAGCGGAGCCGTGCGTCCTTGGAAGTATTGTTACTTCGCATTCTATCGGACGTATCTCGTCAAATTTCCTGCCATCGGGCCTTATATGGTCGTTGGCTATCATATTGCGAAGTGTGTTCATTTCTATTTCCTCGAGCACCGCCGCGATATCTCTTGCCTTTTCCTCAAATTTTTCAACCCCGTATTCCTCAAGCAGTTTTGCCTTGCAGGCAACCTTAACGGCCTCTATGTTATCCTGCCTTTTTAATTTGTCGCTTTCTTTCATGGAACTCACTATGCCCGCCTGCGCAAGAGAAATAACATTCGCCTTAACGGATTCGTCTATTTTCCTTGTCTCGACCTCGCGTTTCGGCTTCCCGGCTTTCTGCCTCAGGGACTTCACAAAAGCCGCTATCTTTTTTATCTCGGCATGCCCGGCCAGGATAACTTCAAGCATCTGCTCTTCGGTAAGTTCCTTTGCCTCGCCCTCTATCATGGTAACGGCGTTTTCGGTTCCCGCGATTATGACGTTGACCGATGAATTTTCTATCTCCTCGTTGGTCGGATTGATGATAATATTATCCCCGACCTTGCCGACCCTGACCGCGCCGACCGGCCCGTCAAACGGTATGTCGGAAATTTCAAGCGCTGCCGCGGAACCTATTATCGCTATTATATCCGGATCGTTGATGCCGTCAAAAGATATCACCTGCGTGATTATCTGGACCTCGTTCAAATACCCCTCGGGAAAAAGCGGCCTTAACGGCCTGTCAATCAGGCGGCTCGTAAGAACTTCTTTTTCGCGCGCCTTGCCTTCCCTTTTAAAAAATCCGCCCGGTATTTTTCCAGCCGCGTAAAACTTTTCCCTGTATTCCACGGTAAGGGGGAAAAAATCCTGCCCTTCTTTCGCCGTTTTTGCGGCGACTACCGTCGCAATTATCATCGTCTCGCCGAGGGTTACAATTACGGCTCCGTCAGCCTGCTTTGCCATTCTGCCCGTTTCAATAGTCAGGGTCTTGCCTGCTATCTCCACCGATTCTTTTGTGTACTGTGCCATTTGTTTACCTTACTTTCTTAGTTTTAATTTATCGATCAGGTTCTTATACCTGTCGTAATCCACTGTCTTTAAGTAGTCAAGCAGGCGCCTTCTTTTATTGACCATCTGGAGAAGTCCGTGCCTGGAACTCAAATCTTTCTTGTGTTTTTTAAGATGCTCGGTGAGCTCGTTAATCCTCGTTGTGAGCAGCGCGACCTGAACTTCCGGGGACCCCGTGTCTTTCTCGTGCGTCTTAAAATTCTGGATCAGTTCCTTCTTTTTCTCGTTGACTAAAGCCATTTCTTTCACCAAATCCTTTCTTTTTTTTGTTAAACGGCCAGAATTTCGTCGGCTACTCGGATAATCCCAGCGTTTGTAATCGTGCTTTAAGCACAATGGAGGTATAATATCATAAAAGGAAAGCCCTGTAAAGGCTGAAAAGGAAAAACCGGGTTTATGTTGTTTTATCCGCTTCTATTATTTTTCCAGTATTTCTTTTACCTGTTCAATGAGTTCATACGGATCGAACGGTTTTATTATATAATCGTCGGCGCCTACTTTGAGCCCCTGCTCCGCGTCCCCTTTTTGACCCTTTGCCGTAAGCATTACCACTTTCATGCCGTTATATCCCTTATTTTCCCTTATCTTTTCGCACGTTTCATATCCGCTCATTCCGGGCATCATTATGTCGAGCAGGACAAGGTCCGGCACGGGCCCCTTTGAAAGCTTATCAAGGCATTCCTCGCCGCTGTAAGCCTCGATTATCTCATAGTTTGCCAGTTCCATAGCTATCTTGACTATTTTTACAATATCGGGTTCGTCGTCCACCACCATAATCTTGATTTTTTCAGCCACGTTTAATTCCTCCTTATTTTGATATCCATCTTAAGTATATTGAAGTGCCCGCAAGCAGCATTGCTGAAGCCAGTAAAAAACAGGTAAAAGAAAGCGCCTTTAGAAATACAAGCACGGATTTAAGCGACGCCGCCGACGCCTTTATCATGTCAAGTTTCTGCGTGTCGCCGGACATAAGCGCCTGTGAAAGGCCGTTTATATCCGCCGAAAGCTTCGGTAAAACCGAGAAGTTCGCGTACACATGTGATACAAGGGATACCGCGAGCACCGCCGCGGCAAATACCGGAAGCAGCCATATGGACTTTTTCTCCCTTACTATCATGGTCAGTTTTTTCAGCGACATGCCCATTATAACAACGGCCGCTATAAGTGTGAGAAGCCCGGCTTCGTAAAGCAACACGTCAAGTTTCATTTTTACTCCTTGTATTTCAACAGCTCATTTAAAAGGCTGTTGAATTTCAATATGCCCGCAAGGCAGAAAACAGCCGACAAAAAAAGCAGGCCGCACGCGGTCGTCTGGATCGCCGCATTTGCCGCCGCGCTTTTTACCAGGGGCGACGACTTGATCATTATCAATACCGAATACAGCAATATGCCCGACGGCGCTATCATAAGGGCGGTATAGAAAGTGGCCTTTTTAAATACCGTGCTGTAACGCCTGGCTATAAACCCGAATATAAGAAAGGCCGCCCAAAAAAATATCCCGCTGGCTACCGCCGACATGTTTGTATACAACTGCATCAAATCCACGGCCATTTATCGCTCCTTAGTTTATTATTATTTTGTTGCCGACCATATTTTTTCTATTATTTCCCTGGCTTTGGTCTTGCCGAGAATTTCCCCGAAAGATTCCTCGAGTGCGTTTAAAAGGTTCAGGAAGGTCCTCATACCCATTTTTGTCCTGTCTATTTTCTGTTTGGCAAACTCGGTATCCACTATTGCCGAGCCTATGTTGCCCAGATTTTCCTTGGCTATTCTCGAAAGCTCCGGTATCTTAAAACGCATCCTGCGCAGAAGCCCCGCCGAGACAAGTCCGTAAAGTATAACTTCCGCCCGGGCGCGCTCAATGCCGGAATTATCATACACAGAAAATATGTTGTTGTCGCCGTTAAAACCGGCCATAAGGTTCCATTCCTCATAGGTCATGTTCAGGGTGACCGACTTTCCGCGCGGCAGCCTGGCCATTTTTAAAACCTCATTTTCGGGAAAAAGGATGTCCTTTACGCTTATTTCCTTTATATATGATGTGTAAATTTCCCTGGCGCTTTCTATGATAAGGTCTTCCACGCAAAAGCCCAGTGATTTTTTTGATTTTACCCGCCGTTCCTCAAAATAAAATGAACCGTCCTCAATGGCAAGCAAAAGCTGAATAAGCGCCTCTTTTTTATCCCCGGCACGGCCTATCGATTTTTCAATGGATACGTCCGTGATATCGCCCTCATTGATCTCGGCATAACCCTTTATACTGCCTGAATCAACGTTAAGGACTCCGGTTTTGCCGTAACTGCACAACAGCCTTAACATTCCCGCAACGCTTATGCTTGTAATTGTGCCTCTCACTTTATCCTCCGTTGTTTATATAAACAATATAACCTAAAAAAACCCGTGTATCAAGGTAAATTACCCTTCATTTAAGCAAATCCGCGGCCTTATCCGCCAGATTTTTTCCGTCGCTGCCTTTCAAAACATAACCGTCCGCGCCGTAAAGCATGCAGCTGCGGCGGACTTCATCCTCGGGCATGGCGGTATAAAATATGACCCTGACCTTTTCGAGCCCCGCCATTGTCTTTATTGCGCCTATGGCCCAGTAACCATCCTTTCCCGGCATCATAATGTCCAGTATCACAAGGTCGGCTTTCAGCCCGGACGATAGCTTTTCCACGCACTCCTGTGCGCCTGATGCCACATGCAGGTTTTCCGGCTTAAATCCGGCCTGCTGAAGTTGTAATTTTACCAGTTCGATTATGCGCGGTTCATCATCCACTATTAAAACCGTTTTATCATAAACATCCATATATACCCCCTTGAATTAACGGGGAATCAGCAGTAAAAAAAGCAATGCAAACCATTTCTGATTCCGCCCTTCCGGGCAATTTTCCGCAGATTCTCAAGCCGTGAGCATGTTAAGGCCGCCGCTTTTCATCATATTAATATCGTCATAATCCGGCTATATATCAAATTTTATTATAAAGAAAACCTCTTTTTCATGTATTTCCTAACGGTATCGCAAACTTGAAGGTTGACCCGGTTCCCTTTCCTTCTGATTCTGCCCAGATAAAACCGTCATGCGCCTCTATTATGTTCCTGGAAATATTCAGCCCGAGCCCGACCCCCTTTAGAACCTGGTTGTCTTTCTGGTTTATCTGGTAAAACCTGTCGAATATCCTTCCAAGATGCTCTTTTTCTATTCCATCCCCGCTGTCTCTGACATATATCATTACATACCTGCCGCTTCCGGAAGGATGTGAAACCGGCGCCCTGCGTGGAATTACACCCGCGTCAATTATTTTCGAGCCTATGAAAATCTTTGATTTCTCGGGGGAATATTTTATCGCGTTGCTTATGAGATTCACCATTACCTGTGTTATCCTGAATTCGTCAATTTCGGCCGGGATATCATCCTGGCCGCCTTCTTTTTCAACAATTATCATTTTCTTTGCGGCAAGGCCCACCGTCTCCCTTATTATTTTTTCCAGCAGTTTTTCAACGCTGCGCGCGCTTTTTACCACGGGAAATGTCCCGGACTCCATTTTTGCCATATCCAGGATGTCGTTTATCAGGTTCATCAGCCTGTCCGTGTTTGACCTTATTATTTCAAGATATTCTTTTTGCTGTGCCGAAACGCTTCCGCCCACCCCGGATATTACGATTTCAAGAAAACCCTTTATGGCCGTCATGGGTGAGCGCAGTTCATGCGATATCATGGCCACAAAATTTGATTTAAGCAGATCCAGTTCCCTCATCTTGTTTATGACGTCGCTCTTTTTTTCCGCGCTTTTCTTGTTCATTGTTATGTCTTCAAGGGAAATCAGGAAGCAGTCCTCGGCGTTATATTTAAGGGGCACAACCGACATTAAAAAATAATACTCGGCGGGCGCGCCGTTAATATGAATATTTTTTTTAACCTCTATCCTGTTGAAACTTTCCCCGGAAGCCGCGGCGTCGTTCACATAAAGATAAAAAGGGCATTTTCTGCATACGTCGGATTCCATGCATGTCAGGCCTCCCGCGGCGCAGTTTTCACATTGCAATATTTCGCCGAGCCTTTTGCCCGGGACGTCCGCCCTGCTTACTCCCGTAAATTCCGCGGCCGTCTCATTGCATTTTTTAATCCGCATATCGCGCCCCGCCACGAACATCATGATGGGCGCGCCGTCTATGACGCGCTCAAGATCCATTCTGTAATCTTCAAGCGAGTCGGTGATTGCCTTGCGTTCAATGGCGTACATTATGGCTCTGATAACCATTTTTCCGTCGAGCCTGTCTTTTACAATATAATCCTGCGCCCCGGACTGAAGGGCTTTTATGGAGACTTCGGAGTTGTCGAGCCCGGTTATTATTATTACCGGCACAGCGGGGGCGGATTCACGGAACTTTAAGAGCGTTTCAATACCGGATGAATCAGGCAGCCACATATCCAGGAGCACGGCATCATATCCGCCGCTTAATGAAATGCCCTCCTTTAGCGTCCCGGCGGTTTTTACAACGAAGCCGCCGTTTCCATCAAGAAGGATGTTGTCGGTAATTAATACGGCGTCCGAGGGATTGTCCTCGACAAGAAGTACCTTTGTCGCCGCCTGCCCGCTCATGCTTTCAAGCGCGCAGATTCATTCTTTATTGTATTTGTTTCCGCCACCACGCCGCCTCCCTTCCGGAACTCCGAATAACATTGATAAATTCAGCCCCTGATTTGAATCTTACATACGGCTTATCAGACGCATCAAAAAAAGGCAAGTAACGTCCTCAAGTATTTTAAGCGTTTGATATCTCCGTATGATGCTGTTTCTTTCCATAACGGTCCCTTAAGATGCAAATACAAGATATAAAATTGTAATTCGTACGTCACAACATGCTAATATTATACTTAAAAAACCGGTCTTGTCAATTTGTTCGTCCCCGTTTTATCCCTGCATTTAAAGAGATAAAAAACTTTTAAACTTCGAAGCCGCGGTTCCCCAAGTAAATTTATCAATTTCGAACCTCGTTGCTTTTTCTTTCATCAAACCGCTGTTTTTAAAGGCGTAAATTAATTTGTCAACAAGGTCGTCCATGTCAGGTTCTGCCATGAGCCCCTTCCCTTTTTCATTTCCATACTGCATTTCACCGGCGTCACGCATGGAATATTTTACAAAAAGCGCGTTTGAATCATTGAGAAAATCCATCTGCCCTCCCCAGCCCGTCGCGATGACCGGGGCCGCGCACGCAAGGGCCTCCAGGTACACCATGCCGAACCCTTCTCCCCTGCTGGCGAGCACAAAGCAGTCCGCATTTTTGTAAAGGGCCGCCATTTGTTCCTCGGTGTACACGTCAAAAATGAACCTGATATTTTTGTCATTAAAATGCGCTCTCAGGGACATGTCGTCATACGGGGATTTTCCCGGCGCGTATGGTGATTTTATAACAAGCTCCACATCCAGCCTGCCGCCGAACGCCGCGTTAAAGGCGTCTATCAGCAGGCTTAACCCCTTTCGCTTCTGCGCCATTGCCGCGCATAAAAAAATGAATTTATCCTTTTTTTCCGGCCTGTTATTTTTATTGTAAATCTTTTCATCGACACCGTGCGCAAGCACCCTTATTTTTTCCGCCGCAACTC
>PLPI01000019.1:0-4438 GCA_003159495.1 candidate division FCPU426 bacterium
TCTGGCCCGACTCGTCATACTGGGGCGGTATATTATCAGACCTTGTAAATTGACTTTTCATATTTCACCTTCATACTTTTTTCTTATAACCCCCAACTCGTTCTTAAGCCTAAAATCGCGTCCTATCAAAGCGGAAAAATGGTTTATCTTCCTGCCTACCATGCCCGGATGAATCTTTCCAAACAATTCAGCTATTTCCGTATTTTTTAATCCCCCGTCACGCGAGAGCAGGTAGTAAACGGTCGGTTTATTACTGTTCCATCCGCCTTTTCTCTTCAGCTCATTTTCAGTTATTTTATAATATTCACATACCGCTTTTATTATTATATCCTGCCTGTATACTTTCTTCAATTCCTTTCTGTTGTTTATATCCTTTGACAGGTCTTTTCCCTTGAACATAAGCTTGATGCTTCTGACAAAATCCTCACTGCCTATTGCATGTCTTCCAAAGCTGTACATTGTATCACCGTCTTTATCCTTCATGCCGCCTTCACCCATGTATTCTTCATACTTTTTAATCGCCTCTAATCTTTCATTTGAAAACAATTTTAGCAACTGTCCGGTTTCTGCAATACCTTTTTCCTGTCCCCTGTATTGCTTGTGTGAAGTCCAATCATATTCATCCAGGTTTTCAACCATGCCCGCCCTAAGGGGGTTTAAATGTATGTATCGCATGCAATTGAGCAGTTCGGGTCCATGTTCTACGATTACCGATTTGAATTTATGATGAAATAAATGGCCAATACGCTTGTATTTCCAATTAAAATAAACGGCATAACTCCCGTTTATATATTTCATTATTTGAGACAGATTTGGCTGTGCAATTTTTATCAGTAAATGATAATGATTAGACATCAGGGTATATGCATACAACTTAAAATCATGCAGTTCTACTGCTTCCTTGAGAATTTGAAGAAACTTGATTCTGTCCTGTGTGTCTCTAAAAATATTTTTACGTTCGTTCCCTCGACCCATAACATGATATGCCATTCCCGGAATCAGTATCCTGAGTGAATGCCCCATCTCTCCCCCTGTCTTTTACTCCCCGTATCTGTTTATATAATTTACTCATTTCTGTTTTACTTTGTAAATGCCAAAAAGTCAATTTACAAGGTCCGACACCATTTTTTTCTCACCATTCAAAAACATTGCCCGACATATCATAGCGGAAAAGTCTTGGATGGTGTCAGACCTTGCTTAGAGCATAGATACTTTTCAAGCGCTTTTCCGTACATATTTAGCCGCTATTTCTTCGGCAACTCCGTACATCTTTTTGCTTCCCCGCATTTCCCTTATCACCCTGGCAACGGTCCTTCCCACAGAACTGTGATGAATCCCGCCGAGAAGCCTTCCTATCTCCGCATTATTCTTCCCTGCGTCCCTGGAAAGCAGGTACATAAGTATCCGTTTCCCGCGGTTCCATTTTCCTTTTTTATTGATCAGTTCCTGCGTAGTCTGCCCGTAGTACCCTGCTGCGGCTGCCATAATCTCCTCTACGCCGTACACGTTTTTCAGCCTGGCTCTATTTGCAATTTCCGCAGTTATGCTCTTGTCTTTTAATAACAGCTTTATCTTCTTTATAAAATCATCGCTCCCGAGTATATACCCGCCATAGGCCCCAATCCTATCCCCATCCCTGTCCTTCCATGACCCGTCAGCCATAAAAGCTTCATATTCGTCAATTGCCTTTTTACTGCTGTCGTTAAAGTACCTCAGCACATATTCAGGATCAGCTATCCCGCTTTCACGTATTCCGGAAAACTGCAAATGGCTGCTCCACTCATACTCGGGCAGCGTTTCTACGGCATTAACCCGGATGGGATTGAGGTGTACATACCTTACGACTTCCTTGATATTGGGCCCATATTCCACCAGGACGCAGTGGTAACGGCTCTGGAACAAATGCCCGCTCCGCCTATATTTCCGGTTAAAATAAATGCCATAACTCGTATTTAAGTACTGCATAACGACGGGAAGGTTTGGTTTTTCAGTTTTCAGCAGGAAGTGGTAGTGATTATTCATAAGCACAAATGCCAGTATTTTAAAATCATACTTGTTCTTTACTTCTCCCAAAGTCTTTAAAAGCATATTTCTGTCAGCGTCATCTTTAAAAATATTCTTCCGTTCATTACCCCTGGAAGTCACATGGTAAACAGCCCCTGGGATTAATATTCTCAACTGCCGGCACATTAATTCTGCGCCAGCCTAAGTTGACTTTACAATCCCGGCTCTAAACCCAAACTTGCCGGTTGTAGTTTTAGGCTTATCGGTCAATTGTCTTAGCACATCAAATATTATAACAAAGTTCTCATCGTGTTTTTTTAGTTTTTCAAGTATTTGTCCGTGGGTCGCAAGATATTCGCGCATTTTTATAAAAGCATTGACTACGGCGACACTGACTTGCGCTGCTTTTCGGCTTCTAAGCACGCTTGACAGCATAACAACTCCATGTTCGGTAAACGCATAAGGCAAATACCGCCTTCCGCCGCGCTTTGAGGTCGCAATTTGCGACCTCAAAGCCGAAGCTGCATTTTGTGACTTCGGATTTGAGGTGCCAATTTGGCACCTCAAAGATTCATATTCCTTCTCATTAAGCTGAAAACAAAAGTTTTCAGGAAATCGTTCCATATTCCTTTGAATCTGCCTGTTCAGCTGCTTCGTCTCCACCCCATAAAACACGGCAAGATCGCTGTCCAGCATAACTTTTTGCCCACGTATTAAGTAAATCTTTTGCACAACACTTTCAACCGGTATCAAACCCTCCATCTGATCCCCCCTCTATTCGAGGTGTATAACCCTTGTGTTGGAAAGTATACATTTTGTATAATATAGTGTCAATAGTTTTTTTAGTCGTAAGCATTATTTTGATTTAACAAGATATCCATAATGTAAAAAACATAGCACTTAAGTTGTCAATGCTCTAAGCAAGGTCTGACCCCTTCCATTACTTCCATTAGTCTGACCCCTTCCATTACTCTGCCAATTGCGTCACAACATTAAATAATTTTAAAAAAACTGTCACATTGAAAAATATTGTAGACACATTCAAAGCACTATGCTCCATTTGTTTTATATTTACAGCAAATTTTTCAGACTACTCTTTTTGTGAATTAATAAATGCCCTGAATTCACCAATTATTTCTTCTAAATTTAAAGTTCCACATGCTGCGTTCCAAATATTGTTTTCTATCCAACATTGATACCAATCGCTTTCAGTTCTGTCTATCTTCTTTAATTTCATTGTCAACCCACTATATTCCGTTCCTCTTAAATCTATTTTTAATCTCCAACCAGGATTGTCTATTGTAATTAAACTAATTGAAGGCTCCCAGTCTTTTTCGCATTGTAACTTGTACCATTCTTGCAGCCATTTAAACATATTCTCTCCTTAATCTTTTTAATTTTTATTCCGTGGTATTTCATTCGGATTCGCCGGACGCACTTCTCCAGGGGCATTAGGATCATGTATATGAGGAGTATCAACATCTTGTTGCGTTGCCTTATTAAAATGTGGATCCCCTGATCCATCATACCGTTTTACAGACTCCCAAGGGTTTGGTTTTTTTGGATTTGTCTGTTTTTTCCATGTTTCATATTTGTCAATTTTACCAGTTTGTGGGTTCCTTTTGAATGTCGTATGATCTCCTTCTGCTTTAGAATCAGGTTTTAACTTATTTTCACTTTTTTTATCCTTGTTATTATCATCAGGTTTTTGTGGATTTGGCGGCGTCGCTGCGTTTGGTCCACTAATAGATTTCAACATATCCTGTGCAGATTGTTTTATTTGATCTTCGTTTTTAAAATACCATGTTGCAACGGGTAAAAGTGCTGCACATATTCCAACATCAATTAAATCTGCTGCACCTATAACCATTTCTCCTTCAATTACATCATCAACACCGAACATTTTACCATCGGGATCTAAATATATAATAGGATTTTGTCCAGCGTACGTAAAAAGTGCAAAATTCATTGAATTGGCTTGCCCTTTTCCGACATCATC
The DNA here is from genome assembly GCA_003159495.1 of candidate division FCPU426 bacterium. GTDB lineage: Bacteria > Oederibacteriota > PGYV01 > PGYV01 > Palsa-1178 > Bog-1181. The sequence continues at coordinate 4,004 of PLPI01000019.1, forward strand.
ATCTTGATACCGTCGGAGAACCCCGGTAAAAAAGGGATTTATCTCTGCCGTGTGTGTCAGGGTTTTCCGACACTTGCTCTTCTCTTTATCTGACCTTTCAATCGTTCCATTCATTCTTTGTTTCTCCATTTTTTTACTACTTATCCACACTTTTCGTCCTTTTTTTCCTTCTTTTCTTTCAATCTACTTTCATTATCCACAACTTGCAGGGCGCAGTAAGGCGTTTTTAGGTTTTAGTTTTTCCTGTATATTTCCTATCCACCTTTTTATATTCACCGTCACCGCGGTGTACATGCATTGCATTGCCACCCTGGATATTCCTCTGTATCTCGCCCTTCTCATTCCGTGGCTGTTCTTCATCTCTGAATTTGTTGCCTCTATCAAACTCCTTTTTCTTATATCCTCCAAATACTTTCTTGTCCTGTTATATCTTTC
>PLPI01000019.1:4497-4895 GCA_003159495.1 candidate division FCPU426 bacterium
TCCTCGTCATATTTAAACATGCTTTTCGGATATATGCCTTTTACCGGGTTCTTTACAGGTATAGGCGCTATTATCTGCGTTCCATACCCTTTGGCCCTGTGTCTGTTCAATCCCGACCCGTATGCCCCGTCTCCGACAAGCTTTTCAGGGCTCAGTCCATTATCACTTTTTTGCTGTGCAACAAGGTATATTGTCTCATCTCCGTCATATGTGTTCCCCTTTGTCGCGCTTATGTTCGTTATATACCTGCTTTCAACCGTCTCCGTTATATTCGCCTTATATCCCACAAACTTATTATTGCTTGATTTCACGCCGAACCTCGCGTCCGGGTCCACTGGTGACACATACGCGTCCTTTGGCCTTTCCTTTCCCTCCAGCATCTTCATCCTTCCGTCTTC
>PLPI01000071.1 GCA_003159495.1 candidate division FCPU426 bacterium
GCTTCATAGATGGCCTTTTTATCAATTCCCTTTAACGCCATGGTTTCTATATCCCTGTCATAATCCTGGCTGTCGGCAAGGGCCTTTTCAAAAATTGAAGGATTTGATGTCATTCCGCACACTCCATCCTCATCTATCATGCGTTTAAGGGCGCCGCTTACGATCAGGTCCCGCCGTATGTAGTCAAGCCATACGGATTGTCCGAGTGTTCCCAGTTGTTTCAAAGGATTATTTTTCATCTTTTTTCTCCTGCTTTTATTTATGGAAATCCCGCATATTTACCCGTTCATAAAAATATATAAATACAAAAATCACAATATTAAGAATACCAGTTCAAAACGCTGAAAAAAACCTTTCTATTTGTGTTTATACCGACTTATTTTTACCCTGCGTTTATTGCATTTGCGGCCCATATTGCCGGGAATCCAGGTCCATCGGAACTTCATATATCATAAAATAAAGCAATTACAATGCCATAAGCGGCTTAAATCAATCAAAAAATAATTATCAGGCGCTGCACAATAAACATGCTTTATAATATAAGCTTTAATAGATAATATAAAAATCGCTGTTAAACTAAGGGCAATTTTATGATTTTTTAAAAATAAGCGGTGGTTTTCAATTATGATACAAAGTGTATCCGAAAAAAATTATTGGCATGATTCTAATTTTTTACTTTGACTTTCTTTATACGCGCTGGAAGTTTTCCCCCCTGCTTGTATAGTTAATTACTCCTGACAAAACGGAAGCCGTAGTCATCGTACGTGTCATAAGGAAAATCACTGCCGCGTCCGCCCAATTCCACGTAGCCCGCGCCGCTAAAATAGCTTCCACCACGCTTGACGCGGCTGGAACCGCTTACAGGCCCTTTATAATTTGTCTCGGAAATGGCCGGATAATTTCCGTACCAATCCCAGCACCACTCCCACACATTTTCGGACATATCATAGATCCCCAGCGCATTTGGTATTTTACCGCCTACCGTCTGAGCAATACTGCAATTCGCGCTGTAACATGCATTAAGCGCCGCTGCTGTTTCGTCCATACAGTCCGTTGCCGCTCCGCCGGCGCAGGCATACGGGGCCCATCCCGGGCCGCTTTTATAGCTTGCGGCATATTGATATTCACCCTCTGTCGGCAGTCTGTACCCATCCGCTTTCCAGTTCACAAACGGGTCATCAAAACTTCCCGGAGTTGTATTTACACTGTTTCCATACGCCCCATTTACCGAACTTTTAATAGGCGTTGTAAATCCAGCGTCTGAAAAATATACCGCGGACAGCCCGGCTTTTTTGCTTAGCGCATTGCACCATACAATAACATCGCGCCAGTTGACTGTTGTCACAGGCTTGTATTTTTTCGCGGTTGGCGCCGCTCCGGCCGTTCCCTCGCTGCCTTCCGTACCCGCATTCTGGAAAGCATACCCGTTAATAACGGCCCATTGATATACGCAGTGCCATAGTTCATATGTAACCTGATACTTGCCGATCATAAAAGTTGATATTGTATGGCTGAAACTGTTTATTCCGTCAGTCTGTGTAAATGTGCCTCCGGGTACGGTTACGAGGCAGGAATAATCAACAGTTGCATTTGACACAGGCATAGTATCGGCCGCCATTGCGGGAATGGTTTTGGATATAAGAACAGCAATAAAAAACAGCCACAATAACCCTTTTTTCATTTCCGTTTTCCCTTTTAAAAGCACGGCAACACAAATGCAGTTCCATAAAAAAATCAAAAAACCCAGGCTTTTATACTAATACTTTCTCTTAATTAAATTACTTTTTCACAACAACTATCTTATAGATATATTCATCCTCTTTTTCGTAACCCATGAGTTTTTTTACCTCATGCAATGCAAATAAAATAAGCTCGGGCGTCGCAACGCCGCCGAACCTGGCGACATCTTTCGGGGTGGACTTGCCAACCAATTTCTTTTCCAATTTGTAATGCTTGCGCATTCTTTTTTCTGTTTCCTTTTTTTCATTGACCGCCGCTTTTTTTGCCATTTTTACCGCCTCCTGTTTTATTTTTCGTCCATTTTTTTATTCCCGGCTTTAATCACTGTTTGCACTGCCCGGGGACTTTTTCCGGCTTATGAGAACTTTAAGTCCTCCAAGCTGCGACTCGCCAAGCTCCACAAATAATCCCGCGGATTCGGAAAATGCTTTTACAATCGAGAGTCCAACTCCGGCGCCGGCAATATTACCCGTTAAGTCCCTGCATATCTGAAAAAACATCTCAAACACCTTTTCACGTTCCTGCTCAGGAATCCCGGGCCCGTTATCCTCCACGCTCAAACCCTCGGCATTTATTGAAATCTGCAAAACCAGCTTTTTTTGGTTACTGAATTTAAACGCATTATCAAGGAGCTCCTCAACTGCTATTTTTTGCCAGTACTGGGCCAGTACCGGCTCATTTTTGGTAATTAATTCAAATGCCCTTTGATAATTGGAAGAAAGCTTTTCCACAAGCGGCTTTATATCCAGCATTTCAGGCCGGCTGACCGCCGTCCCGTTCTCTATTTCCACAAAATACGATATCCTGTTTATCAGTTTTTCCATTATTTCGCTGCTGCGCATGATCCCTTTTACGGAACTTTGCAGTTTTTCATCGGGGGCAAAATAACCGAGTATTTTTGCGAACCCGCTGATGACCGTAAGCGGAGTAAGCAGTTTTTTTGATATCATGGAAACAAAATTCCATTTCATTTCCTTTTCGCTGTATTCTTCGGTTACATCCTTGAAAACAAAAACAATAAAGCCGGTATCATCGCTATTTTCCCGCGGTTCCGGCCTGTAATATTCCGCCGCAATGATCTTCTGGCTGCAGGAAGTGCTTGCCGGGATTTTAATGATAAAGTTCCCCTTTTTTCTGTCCGCGTCAAGTACATGCCGGTATTTTTCAAGAAGCATGGCATCAAGTCTGCCCGGTAATTCCTTCAAATCAAAAATTTTGGAGGCTCCCGGGTTCATCTGAAGTATGCCAAACCTTTCATCAGTGACCACAATGCCTTCAATCATCATATCCATTACGCCCGCAAGCTTTTGTTTTTCAATTATCTGCCTTCTTAAGACCGACAACTTCACCTGCGTTTTCACCGTGCTTATAAGCTCCGCCTTGTCAAATGGCTTGGAGATAAAATCATCAGCCCCGGCGTCAATGCCCCGTATCTTTTCTTCCCTTCCGGTCAGCGCCGTTATTAATATGACTGGAATCACTTCAGTTTTCTTGTTTTTACGTATTTTTTCGAGTACGCTGTAACCGGACAAACCCGGCATTACAACATCCAGCAATATCAGGTCGGGCTCATCCTTTTCCAGATATTTAAGCGCTTCTTCGCCGTTTACAGCCTTAATCAGGCTGTATCCTGCGGGGCCAAGAACAGCCTCCAGCAATTCCAGATTTACGGGTTCGTCATCAACAAGCAGTATTTTAATATCCAATTCGGCTTAAACTCCTGTCTATGCTGTTCAATTTTTTTCTATTTTCCATTGTATGGATGTTTTTATCGAGGCGCTACCGTCATTTGATATTGTATTTCTTGCTATTATATTGATTTTTGAAAAGTTGTCAGTTTTAGTACAATATTTCCAATTTTTCTATACTGCATTTTGTTTCACTTCCGCCGTCTGTTTTAAAAATAACAGAATAATAATATATGCCCCTCGCAAAACCCCGCAGTTTTGAACCTGGAATTACGGCAATATTTTTTCCGGCAGGCACGGTGCCTATTTCTATATCCCTTACAAGCCTGAACGCCGGCGTGTATATTAACATTTTTACATTTTCCGAATAACCGTTTAAGATGAAAACAACATTCAGATCTTGAATGAGCGGATTAATCGGGTTTGGATATGTTTTGCTTACGCTTACAACCGCCGTTTGTATAAACGTGGGGCTGGCCGTCGCAGTCGCAATCAATACGGTTGTCGCTGTTGCGGTCGGCGTAAATGTATACAACGTTGTTAAAGTCTGCGTTGGGCTGAAAGTTTCGGTTTCTGTCAATGTGGCAGATACGGTCAAAGTCAGTGTTTCTGTCACAGTAGCCGAAGGAGTATTTGTGAGTGTTCCGTTTATACCGCATACCGGCAGCGCAATACTGTCGGTATCCATTGTAACAGTGCCGCCGAATGCCAGCGCCCTGCCCGTCCATACCGTGTTATTGCCTGTTGTAATTCCGGATGCGTCGATTATAGTACCCGCAAATACGGTATCGGCTCCGAGTGTTACAGCCTGGCCCGGCGTCCAGTATACGTCGCAGGCATCCGCGCCGCCGGTCAACACAACCTTTGAATTATCCGACGAGGTAAAAGCGCCTGTGGACCTGAATATATATATACCTTTCCCGTTAAGTGTGATAATTGCGCCGCCTGATATGCTCATTGCCCCGTTTACACAATAAACTCCAGGAGTGTAAATCCCCGTCAGCCCGTGTGTGGTATCGGATGCCAGATCAACGGCTCCGTCCGCAAAGGAAAATGTACATCCATAATTATCCAGTGAAACAAGGGCGGCTGCCTGGTCCAGGCCGGACTGGGGCGGCGCAGGAGTATATGTGTTTCCGTTAACCGTATGGGACCCGCCTCCGCTTAAAGTTGTATATCCCAGATCTCCCGTTATTGCCGTTATTCCTCCATTACGAGTAAAAGTACTTGAAAGAACGGCATAATTCCCGGATGTTCCAAGATCAACCCCGTTTACTGGTGTCATTGTCCCTGTTAACGAGGGGGTAATTGTCGGAGTTACTGATGATGTTTGTATCACAGTTGCCGAAGGGGTAACCGTATTCGTTGTCGTTAAAGTCAGGGATAATGTCTGTGTTATGCTGGGTGTTATTGTCTGCGTTATATTCTG
>PLPI01000119.1 GCA_003159495.1 candidate division FCPU426 bacterium
AAAGGAGGCTGGAAAACGCCGGTGCGTAAGCCGGATTCTGTTCCCGCCTTCGCGCTTAAAAACGCGCTTCGGCGGGCGGCGGCAATTACTCTATGCGGCCTACCCGGGCAAAAGAATTGGAGCGTTCCCGCCGGCAGTAATTCCCTTTCGGGAAACTTTCCGGCATATGCCCTCTATTTGGCCTTGCTCCTGGAGGGGTTTACAATGCCGCTTTCCTTGCGGAAAAGCGCGGTGGGCTCTTACCCCGCCTTTTCACCCTTGCCCTGAGCCTGTCGAAGGGCTTACACCCTTTGAAAAACCCACGGCGGTATATTTTCTGCTGCACTATCCGTCACGCGGCTTTAATCCCCGCGCGCCCCGCCTTTCGGCGGGCACCATGCTCCAATAGAGTCCGGACTTTCCTCCGGGAAATTTACTCGGTTTCCCTCGTATATTTCTCGGTAGCCGTCTGCACCGGCGTTATCCTGCCCTCTTCCGCGATAGGAAGAGCCTTGTAATGCTTGTTCTTGGCGACCCAGCTGTACGGGAATATCTTTATCTTTCCGTTGAAATCATCCGCGTTGGCGTTGTAAACGGGCACGGTATCCTCAAATTCCCTGGCGTAATCGCCCGTTATCATGCCCCATTCAATGTATGAGAACCTTTTGTTCCGAAGGTCCATGCGCGAATTGTAATAATCTATTATTGAATTTATATTATCAAGCAAATCCTTTAAAAGCGGCACCTTGTCCTGCAGTGTGTCCCCGCCGATTATCCTGCTCCTGATATCGAGCGCCCTGTCAAAAGGGGAATAATCAACTTTTTTTACTTTGTCGATGACCAGCAGTTTTTTAAGGGCAATGACCTGGTCGGTGAGCCTGTTGGCGTAATATTCAGTCTTTGTCCAGTCGCCTTCGACGTATTTGAGCCTCTGGGCCATAAAAGTGTTAAAAAGCTCGTCATAATAAATAGCGCTGATAACGGCTCCGACCGCGATGCCGATAATAATAAATATTGATATCTGAGCCCCTACAAGTGAAAATTTCTTCTTTTCCTTTGTTGCCATAAGTCCTCCTGTAAATTAAGGATTCGCCCTGATTTGTTATTATATCAACAGGGGCTTTTAAAGTCAATACGGGGAGAGCGGCGGGGTGGTGTTATGGCTTTGCATGCACTTCGGCGGCACAGCCGTATATTTCTATTCCGTCCAGGGCAAGCTCCACACTGTCATAGGGCTGGCCTTTTGTCTGCCACTGTATATCCGTGACCTCGCTAAACGCCTTATCCTGTTCCACTTTGGAGCCCCAGTATGGCTCCTGCGTAAAGTCGGAAAAATCCATCTCAAACTTTTGCCAGCCGCTGCCCGTTGTAAACTCCGCGCCATAATGGTTGTCCGACCCGCCGTTCTTAAAGTCCGGATGTTTTGACACAAGCTTTATCCTGTAGGCCTTGCCGTCGCCTTTGTACCAGAACCTCAATCCTTTGCAGCCGTTAAGGTCAAAACTTTTCCTGTCCCTGTCAAGCATAGTGCCGACACCGACATATCCCCACTGGAATACGGTCGTAACGCTTCCTTTGACTGAAACAATCCTTCCGTTCCCCGTCCTGCCCGGAGAATCCTTGCTGAATTTTTCCGCGGGCGCGGGTTTTATAGTTGATGTGCCGCCGTCATTGGCGTCATTGTAAGTGTACCAGGAACCCGAAAGCATGTTAAGCGGCCCTTCATTTGAAAAATTATCAACAACAAGTTTATAGCCCGTTTCTATCGTCGCCGTTGCGGTGGGCGTAAAACTCGGCGATGCCGTATTTGTCAAAGTTGCCGTCTGCGTAAAGGTAGGCGTGGCAAAGACGGTTTTTGTGGCCGTCTGCGTGGCGCTTGGCGTGGCCGTTGCGGAAACCACGGGGCTTACAGTAAAGGTCGGCGATATGGTGGCTGTCGGCGGCGTGTAATTTATCAGAAAAATATTATTTATTAAAAAAGATGCCCTGTGTTTTTGCTGTGTGACAAACACAATCTCAGACATCATCTCCTGCCCGTATGTGGACATTTCCTCAAGAGGCAGCCTGATTTTTCTCCACTGCGCCACAGGTTTTATAAAGCCGCCGATGTCCAGCAGTTTATCATATGAGGCGTCCGCATTAATGCCGAAGTATATGACGTCTGTTGCTGCTTTAAGCGCCTTAATATCAAATTCTATGTAGTTATACCCCGCCAGTTTTAACGGATTTTTCAGCGCAATGGTTATTTGTTCTTCCGCACCGCCCTTAAAAGGCAGTTCAATGTCCCCGTCTTTTACATTTTTTACTCCGGATCCGGCCGTAAAAAAAAGACTCTGCGCGGTATAACCTGCGGTTTTGCCGTCATATATCAATCCCGCTATTTCCCCTTTTGCATCCTCTTTTGGAAAGTCCGCCTCGGCCGTGTTATCCGGCGCCGCAAACCCTTCGCCGCTGACAAACCCGGCAATGGCGTATATGAGCGCGCTGTTCCAGTTTATGGCTATCTCATTTGTTGTAAAGCTGGACTTGTCATCCTTCCACGAAGTCGCCGTAAGCCCGCCGCCCACAAGGTATCCCGGCCACGGCGCCACGCCCGCCATTGTCATGGACCTGCGGTCATGAGTGTGCATGGGCGGGTTGATGCCCAGCCCGGTCACTAAAGATCTGTTGTAATAATTCCTCCCAAATAAATGGGCGATTGCGTCCGATGCCGTGTTCACGTACGCAGGGTTTGGGGATATTTTATCCGCAGAAAACAGCACAAGAGCCTGCCTTGCGACAGTGCCGTTTGAGCCCCAGTAATAAACGCTCCCCAGCGGCCTTGAATAAGGATCCTGCGCTGCGGTCGTGGTTATGGAATCAGCGCAGGATATTAGCCCATGCCTGATGTCCGCTTCAATTATTTTGTCCTTGCCCGGCCGCGTTGAAAAAAGATAAGATAACATTGCCAGATTCTTTACATTGCCCCAGTCCCAGTCCGCGTCTATTTTTACCTTAAACTGCGCCGCCTCTTTTTCAAATTCCTTCAGATACTTTTCTTCGCCGGTGGCGTCCCACATGCACGCGTACGCCCACAGTCTGTCGTCGGTGTCGCTCGTGTCGTATTTGCCGGTTGAAAAAGCCTGCTGGTTGGAGTAATGGTTTGAGGGATTTGCCTCCAGAAAATCCATCGCCCGACGCGCAGCATTGATATACCTTGCCGAGAGTTGAGGGTCATAAGGCAAAAAATTCACGGCTGCCTCCGACAATACCGCCGCAAAATCCGCGGTGGCCGCCGTTGAATAATCCGCGAAATACCTGCGCTGGGTATCCTTGTCGGGCATTACCTCGCCCGAAAAACTTAAGGTTGATACCTTGTGGTAAACGGAACCGTTTGAAGCCTGCATCTTTATGAGCCAGTCCGTCTCCCATTGTATTTCCGATAGAAAATCAGGCATAACGGAGTTTAATTTCGGGATATCAAGCCCTATCTTTTTTATATTATCCCCGAATTGTTCCCATGCCTTTAGCATAATCCCGACTGAAATCCCGGCATTGACCGTATACTTGCCGTAATCGCCGGCATCGTGCCACCCGCCTGTGGCGTCCTGTTTTCCGGAAGAGCCCGTCTCGTCCAGGCAAGCGTCATCCATATGGCAGGCAGTGTGGGAATAAGTAACGCCTTTGTATACCGAACTTACAGCGCAGCCGCAACGCCAGAGGTACATGCCCCGCATCATGACATAAAAAGCCATGTCATAAGCGCCGTTAGATATTATAAAATCAGCCGACCGCCCCACGCCCAGAGCCTGTATGTAATATGTCCCGCTTTTTACGACAGGGGAAAAATCAAAGGTATAAAGTTCTTCCCCGGTATCAGGGCTCTTAAACGGCCCGTTTGCCATGCCTGAAAAGACAATTTTTTTATCGGCCGAAGATACCACATTAACTGTTGAACATTTAGCCGCGATTGTGGCCTGTTTTGCAATCCGCGGGACAAAGCCAAGTGAATTGAGGCGTATTTTATCGCTTACAACCCCGGCATTTGCGGAACTGCACAGCATGACAAGAAGCAGGGACAATGATAATCTTATTTTCATTTTACACCGGTTTTGTTTTGGATTTTAAGGCGGGCATATTATATCACAATGTAAAAATTGGGGGCGGTGAATATTGGGATAAATTTAATGAATCAGAACCCGGCGCATTTCTGTTCCTATTTTTTTATCAAGTATCAGGTAAAGGCCTGTCCCATTTATTTACTACCGCACAGCCGGGTTTATAATTACAGTTTTTTTCATTCCACAGTTATCGTATTTGGCAAGTCGCGGTCGTAGATTGCTATCGCGTAACCGTCCGGGTCCTCTATTGTGAATTGTTTGCCGAATGGCCCGTCTGTGACGGGTTTTAAAATCTTAACGCCTGATTCCAAAAGAGCATCATGAACTAATTGGCTGTTGTTTGTTTTGAACCAGATAGAGTTAGCGTTGGTTGGCTTTGGATACCTGTCAAGGTCCATGCCCGGCAGCGCCTGGATTACCGCGAACGGTAGTGGGTATGTCATGAACTGGACCGCGTTGGGAAAGCTGAAAGGATAACGCTTGAAACCCATCTTTTTTTCATAAAATTCCCCCGAGGCTTTGACATCACGGACATAAAGTCCGATGAAAGACGGACCGCTGAGCTGGAAGCTGAATGTTTTTGGCATGTATTTTCTCCTTGGATCTTTAGTACAAGTTTCATAAATCAACTATACAGCATTAACTTGAGATTGCAATGTTTATCATTATTGTGATGGTTTGTAATTATCGGGCTCAACGCCCTTCCTCATTATTTCAAATGGAAACAAAAGGTGTCACCCATTTCGCAATCTTCATGTTTATTTTATCAAGTATCAGGTAAAGGTCACCTTTTTTCAATTCAACGTTTGTACTGGAGAACAAATTTTCTCAACAATTGCCAACCTGTCCGGCAAATTCCTGTTTTGTCCGGACATAATATTTTCCATTCTAAAAATGCGTATGTAAATGATTATTTTGTTTCAAAAGCTTTTTCCCTGATTTTTCCCTCGGTTTTTTCCCTCAGCTTGTCGATAAACCCAAAAACTGCCGGTACTACCAGCAGTGTCATGAGAGTTGATACCAGTATGCCCCCGCAGATAGCCAGGCCCATTCCGCCCCTGAAACGTGAGGATTCGCCGCCCAGCGCCATGGGAAGTGTTCCCAGAAAGATAGCCATCGTGGTCATAATTATCGGTCTTAATCTCGTCATCCCGGCATTCATTATGGCTTCTTTTCGCGACAAACCGGATTTGATCCCGGAAATTGCGAAGTCAACCAGCAATATGGAGTTCTTTGTGGCGATACCCATGAGCGTTATCATCCCGATGAAGGTGTTCATGTCAATATTCTTGCCGAAAATGAAAAACGCAAAAAATACCCCTGACGCGGCGGTTGGCAGCGCCAGCAGGATGGTAAAAGGCGTGATGAAAGAATCGTATAAACTGGACAGAACCAGATATACCGCGATTATCGATATGATGATCGCCGTAAGCAGGCTTGTTATCATATCTCCCATTCTTTCTCCTTCACCGGTTATACCGCACGTCACGCCCTGCGGCGGCGGGTCTTCGCTTATCGCCTTCATCAGTTTTTTTGTAGCCGAACCGACTGCGCCTTTTGCCGCTATCCCGGCGGACAACTGGATATATCTTGAACGGTTGTATCTTTTGATTTCCGACGGACCGCTCACATATTTGTATTTCGCTATTTTTGAAAGCGGTACCATCTTCCCGTTCATGTTCGGAACTTTCATTTCATTGAATGTTTTCTGCAGGTCACGCTGTCCGGGCTTCAGGCGCATGCGGATGTCATATTCCAGGCCGTTATCATGGAGCGAACCGACGAGAGCCCCCGTCACGTTATAACGCAGCTCTGTCCCTGCCGTAAGGGCCGATACACCGAACATTTTCATCTTATCCTCATCAAGCACTATCTGGAATTCCGGCTTACCTTCCGTATAACTTGTATCGACATCGCTCAGATCGCTTATGTTTTTCATTTTTTCCATTACTTTTTGCGAATAACTTTTCAGCAGGGCCATATCATTTCCGTATATGTCAAACGTAAAAGACCTTCCTCCGCCCATGGAATCATAATCTGTAAGTACGGCCTTTGTATCAGGATATTCAGCCATTATTTTTCTTATGGATGTTTTGACTTCCGACGTGTTCCTGTCCCCGGTTTGTCTGTTCCGCAGGAATATGCCTATATCGGCAAGGTTATTTTCCCCGTTCGTTGTCCCGGCTTGAATCGACATATATGATATTTCGGGTATTTTTTTCAGTTCTTCAAGAACCCGCATTGTCATATCTTTTGTTCCATCCAGGCTGGTGCTTACCGGCAGCGTAAGCGACATGGTCATTTCTCTGGAATTCGATGGGTTAAACATAGTTATTTTAAGCTGTCCCAGGACAAACAGGCTGGCTATGAAAAACAAGACGGTTGACACGATTACAATTCCCGGCTTTGAAAGGCTGAAAGAAAGTCCCTTTTTATACACAGATTCCATCCATTTCTGGAACTGTTCGAACATTTTCACTATTATGTTGCTGTCTTTTTTATCAGACCTCATGAAATAACCATTCAACAACGGCGACAGGCTGAGTGCGACGCCGAGGCTTATGATTACGGCTGCGGCAACAGTAAAACCAAAAGGCCTGAGCATCCTGCCTGCGATTCCCGTTACCATGCCTATAGGCGAAAAAACCGCAACTATTGTAAGACTTGTGGCAATAACGGCAAGCATGACTTCTTCGGTGCCTTTTACCGCGGATACGACGGGTTTTTCCCCGTTTTCCATCCGCCTGAATATGTTTTCCTGGACAACAATAGCATCGTCAACAAGTATTCCTATACAAAGAGACAATGCCATTAATGTCATTACATTCATTGAAAAACCAAGGACATACATGAATATGAACGCTCCAACTAATGAAATCGGTATCGAAATGCTGGTAATAAGTGTAGCCCGGAAATTGCCGAGGAACAAATATACCACTACGATGGCAAGCAATATGCCGACAAACAGTGTTTCCTGTACATCCCTGACGTTGGCTTTTATGTCTTTTGCGGAATCATAAATGTACATGACAGACGGCAATCCTTTTTGCGCGGCAAGCGACGAATTAATGGAGGCCATCTGCTTTTTCACTTCTTCAGCTACGGCTACTGAATTTGCCCCGGATTGGCGGTAAATGTCCAATATTATACACGATTTTTGAAAATACCCGTCTTTAGTATCCGCCGGCCCGGCCGATCCGGCTTCTGTATCAGGCTTTAACGCGCCGGTTTTTTTGCCTGCAGGCGATGCGGCAGAGCCCGTATTTTTTGGCATCACCGCAACAGCTTTATTAAGGTAGCTTTCGGAATAATAAAAATATGACAACGTATCGGCATCTTTGGCGCCCTCCTTCACGTCGCCTAAAGCCTTCAGAACCGTTGAATTGGCGACATCTCCTGAAAATGAGATAGTTGTGCGCTTTATCTGGTCAATATTATTGAATTCACCTATGCTCCTGAACATGACCGACTGTCCGAGAGCGTCATGCTTTCCGATGGAAACATTGCTCCCGGCATTTTTAAGCGAATTTGCTATCGTTAGTGCGGAAAAACCGTAGTCATAAAGTTTTTTGCGGTCAATTTCAATCTGTATCTCCCTCTTTGTTCCTCCGGTTATTTCGGCCTTACCAACTCCGCTTATCTTTTCCAGCAGCGGCTTTACCTGTTCGTGCACAACATCATACAACTCTGTCGTAGACAGGTCAGCTGTTACCGCGAGTTTGATTATGGGCGAATCCGACGGGTCAAACTTTGTTATGACCGGCTCTTCCTCCAGGTCATACGGCAGGCTGTTACGTGCCTGCGAGACCTTGTCCCTGACAGACTGCAAAGCCTTGTCAATATCCTCTTCACTGTTGAATTCGGCGGATACAATGGATATACCCTCGAGATTACGTGACGAGATGCTTTTTAAGCCTCCTATGGTGCTGATCTGTTCCTCCAGTGGCTTTGATATCAGGCGTTCTATTTCTTCCGGCGTTGCTCCCGAATACGTTGTCGAGACTGTCACCACGCCGAATGATATGTCCGGCATTAGTTCGGTTTTTAGTTTTGAAAATGATATTATTCCAAACACCATGACCATCAATATAATCGACAGGACAAAAACCGGACGCTTTACCGATAAAGAAGGTATGCTCATTTTTTACTCCTTAACGGATTTATTTACATATTCGTTTATATCAATCCCGTTTGATTCAAAGACATCATTGATAGACACCTGGTATTTCAATATAGCCATATTATAGTCAACACAGGCACTGAGCTCCTGCTGGCGCGCGGATATGAGATTATCCATGCCTGTTTTAAGTACTGCCGCGTTCAATTTTCCCTGCTTAAACCTGACGAACATTCTCTTATAGTATAATTCTGTCTGTAATCTTGCTTCCTTTGTCTTTTTAAGCGCGTAATCTGTAGTTTCAATACTGTCGGCCGCATTTTCTACGTCATCCCTGATTTCAATTTTTTTCAACTCCAGTTTGTCTCTGGCTTCCTTTAATTCCAGCCTGCTATTACGCAGGTCTGTGGAATTGTCCGTTTCGCCGATCGGCAGGTTAAAGGATATTTCCGCCCCCCATTCCGGGCCATTATTAATACTGTCGGTTTCAGCCATGTAGCTTGCCGTAAGGGAAGGCAATCCGCTGTTACCGTACATATTTACCTTCTTTTTTGCGACTTCCACTGCGGCAACGGCATTTCGGTAATCATTTCTTTTATCATAAATTTTGTCCAGCGCTGTTTTATCGCCGATTTTATACTCAGCCGCGCTTATTGACACACTGCCCTCAATGTTGTTTTCACCTTTGAGGTTCATTTCACGCAAGAGTCCTTTAGCGGCCTTATCATATTCTTTTTTAACTGTATTAAAGCTGCTCTCAGCCAATAAAACAGCTGCATTATATTGATTAAGATCGTACGATTCAGCAAGGCCGTATTCCAGATTTGTTGCAATTATGTCCCTTACCTGTTTAATTGAATCGAGCTGTTCTTTTGCATTTTTCATTGAAGCGGCTTTCATGGCAAGGTCCCAGCATTCATATATGGCGCTTGCCGTAAGTTCTGTTATTCTGTCAATTATTACAGCCCTGTCGCTTTCCGCCGAAGTCTTCAATATTTCCATTTGTTCCCTGTCGTTTATGCCGAATACATTCTTTAACAGGTCCTGACGGACCGTCAGGAAACCATAAAATTTATTATTCGGCGGCTGATACGATAAAAGTCCGGTCCCGCTCGCCAAAAACTGGCTTGCGTAGTTCCCATTCATGGCCCCCACTTCAACATTTGTCCCGGTCCCCAAGTCCTTTGCAACTGAGAATTTTTCGCTTTGAGTATCGTAGTAACTGCCATAGGCATTAATGTCGAGTTTGTATTTGTTTTGTAGTTTTCTGTATGAACTGTCGCTCATTACCGCCTCATACATAAGCGCGCTTGCATCAACATCATTATCAAGAATTATCCTGATTACCTCCTTTACCTTCAGCGGCCTGCCATTCAGTATTATGGCCTCCGTTTCCCCGGCATCCGCATTGCCATAACCGTTTTCCTGTTCGTCCGCCAGCAGAACGCCGCCAGGCGTCATTAACAACACAACCAAAATTACGGGCATAATAAATTTCCGTACTATCCTTTTGTTCATATCCTTCTCCTTTTTTATACCGTCTCGTCAGCCGGAGCAGTCAATCGCAGCGTCCGGTATCGGATGCTTTTATTGGACTTTCTTCAAAACTCATGTTATAATATATTTGTAAATAAATATGAATAGTAAATATTTGTTTACTAATTATTTATATCATAACAATCAGGCATAGTCAAGCGGCACATTTTATAAAAGGAGAGAAATATGAACGATAAAGCTCTGGTTGATGCGGCTCAAGAACTTATTTCTTTTATGCCAAATTTTAACTCCAAAATGAAAAGACCGTCGGAAATGATTATCAAAATGAATATCACCCCTATCCAGTTCGGGATAATGTTTATGCTGGAGCCGGGCAATGCGCAGAGCATGAGCGATATTGCCAGAATAATTGGCGTAAAAAAACAGCAGCTTACCCTGCTTATCGACGGCCTTGTCAGACACGGACTTGTCAAAAGAGGACAAAAAGAAAACGACCGCCGTATAATAACCATATCACTTTCAGATCCGGGTAAATCCTTTTTAATAAAACAAAAGAATATTTTAACGGATAATATCAAGCAAATGCTTTCAGGACTGGACAAAAAGCAGCTGATTGCGCTGAACGATTCCATGAGAATAGTAAATAAAATATTGAAAGAAATTTAAAGATTTATAGACGGCGTTCGCCCCCGGCGAAGCCAGTAGTATTTAATTATTTATACTGCTTTTTGACCATCAAATTGGCTTTCAATTCATTTTGCACACAGTATTTTATGTGAAATCAGGTTAACGAAATACAAAAGGGCCGGATTTTCATCCGG
>PLPI01000006.1 GCA_003159495.1 candidate division FCPU426 bacterium
GCTTGACGTGGCAGAAAAGGACGCAATAAAAAAGGAATTTAACATATTAACGAAACAAGATTATTATGACAAAATTCCTTTCGAAAGCATAAAAACGCAGCTGAACATGAAAAAAGAATTTCTTGCCAAAATGGCGGAGGAGAAAAAATGACAAACATCAACACAGGCACATTATCCGGCAACGTTGTAAGCGTGGGCGAACTAAAAGATTATAACGGCTGGAAATCTTGCTTTTGCGAAATTTCCCACAAAAAAGAGTGGACGGGAAAGGATGGCGCTAAACAGGTTAAGACGTTTAAAAACAGTTTTAAGGCCGACAACGAGCAGGCAAAAGTTTTGCAATCTACAAAACTGGGCTCGGGTGTGGTCGTCCAATACGAGCTGGAATCGTATGAAAAACCGGCAAAGGACGGAAGTCAGATATACAATAACACGTCAATCGTGATAAAGGCGCTTGAATTTACGGGGGATAGAATTGAAAATCCGATTGAAACAAAGGGCGCCGAGGAACAGCCTTTTTAAGGGAACCAAAAATTAAAGGGAGGTAAGATATGAGCGCTTTTTTTATCGTGTTGGGAATATTCGGGGCAGGGCTGTGGGCAGGGTATGCGTTGCGGGTGTGGGAAACTAAAACCCCGGCCGGGAACAGATATTTAAAAACATTGACACAGGCAGAGCGGGCCGAGCTGGCAAGGCAAGCGATTTTAAAATTTAACAAGGGGGAATAAATGGAAAACCTACAAATAAACGAAANNGGCGGGGACATACTTGCAGAAATCAAGCAGGAAATAAAGGCAACGGAAGCGAAACATGACGAATACAAAAAACCGTTGAACCTGTTAAAAGACAAATTGGCCGAGGTTTTCAATCCGCGAATCAAACAACTTAAGGCGCTTAAAAACATGATTGAAAAAAACATGCTTCCGTATCAGTTAAAAATCATTAAGGAGCGCGAAGAGTTTGCCGCAGAGGCGCGCAAAAAAGAACTTGTCTTAATCCAAGAACGGGCAGACGCCGCGCTGGCAGAGGCCGCGAAAACAAACAGCGAGGTTAAATTAAACACGGCCATTGACATAGCGGAATACAAGGCCGAGGTAGAAGCAAGGGAGATAAAAGGACACGCAAGGACAACTGGCGGCATGGGGCAGATGACATCGGGCAAGGAGTGGAAACACAAAATCACAAATGATGACCTTGTTCCCCGTGATTTATGTTCGCCTGACGATAAAAAAATAAAAGAATGGATAAAAACAAATAAGGATAATCTTGATAAAAAGTTAAAATCAATACCCGGAATTGAATTTTACGAAACTGTCATAAACAGGAACCTGTGATAACATGAAAACAATCGAGGAAATGGAAAAAGATTGCCTAAACGCAGGACTTGTTATCGGAAACAAATTATCAACGTACCATGAGCTTGTTTCAGCGTGCGATTTAATGGCAGTTACAATTAAGGACGCGGAACTACTTGAGGCCGTGGTTGCGGCCGGTGTGGGAACCTCTGGCGAACTTGAAAAATGGACGGAAAACAAGATTGCAAGGAAAATAAAAGAAGCAACGGCGCATGAGCGGATTTTTATTAAGTTTGCGGAAAGGCGTTACTCTGTTTTAAAAGGATTAGTGTATCACGCAGACAGGCAAAATTAAATGATCTCTGTTAAATTTACGTTCGCAACGAAAAAGGAACTGGTTGAATATCTCAAGAAAAAATACCCCGGTGCAAAGGATAAAGACATAAAATTTATCGTAAAGGTGGGCGCAAAATGAAAAAATGTCCATACGAAGCTATCAGCGCAACGGGTAAAGTGTTTTGCTTGCACGAGGATAAAAAATCGAAATATTGCCACTTAAAAAATTGCCCTCTGAATATAGAGGAGCTAAAGGAGCTGTTAACCGTGGCAATCCACGACAAAATAAAAGGTAGCGACAGGCAAATAGACAGCAAGGATTAAACAATAGAAACCAAAGGAGGACTAAATGAAAATAGCACTAATAAACGTAGATGGCTGTAAAAATTTAGCCCTTGAAAAACTGCGTTTATATCATATACAAAAAGGAGATAAAATAATAACAAACGGCACGGCTGATAAAACGTATGTATCTTGTATATTTACTTTTAACAGGCATATAGCAGACCTTTATATTGGTTCTGATATGGGCGGTACAGGAATAGACATAGAAAAGAAGTTGCCGGAAGAAATAGAACAAATAAAACCGCATTTAAACTATGGGTTTACGCAAAGAGGGTGCGTTCGTAAATGTGAATTTTGCGTGGTTCACAAAAAAGAAAAACTGGAAGTTGTCGGGGATTTATTAGACCTTTGGGATGGCAAAAGCAAGGAAATAGAACTTTACGATAACAATATATTTGCTTTGCCGGAACACTTTTACAAGATAACAGAACAGGCAATAAAAAACAAAATAAAAATAGATTTTAATCAAGGACTTGACATAAGGCTTTTAACAAAGGACATAGCAAAAAGATTAAAAGAAACGCCTATGAAAGACTATCGTTTTGCTTTTGATAACACGGCATTAACTCCGATTGTAATAAAAGGAATTGAAACTTTAAAAGAAGTGTTTGGAAAATCATTTCGCGCTATGTGGTATGTTTACGCAACGGAAGAACAAGATATATTACAACGTTTGAATGTATTAAGAGAGTACGGACAAAAACCATATTTAATGCGAAACCCTTTAACAAAATACCCAAAAGTTATAACATCAATGGCACGTTGGGCGAACGGAACACACGGAGAGTTTTTTATGCTTGATTGGGATAAATGGCAAAAAGAAGGATATTAAAACCAAAGGAGGACCTATGATTGCATTATGGCTTGAAAGCATACAAAAGCATTGGAACGATAATGAAGCGCTTGACATGATAAAAATGAAGCTTGAGCATTATACCGGGCGCAAGGTTCATTTTTTCGGAAAGCGCAAAAGTGCGTTTTTTATCGTGTGGGAGGAGTAATGAAAAACCAATGCTACAAAAAAACGATTGAGAAATTATTGAAAATCCAAGAGGAATAGCAAAGAAGCGTATTGAAGCAGAAGCAAGGCAAACAAAAATGTTTGAATAAAATCTTGACAAAATTGAAGTAAATGGTATAATTTAAGTGTAGTTAAAAAGCCGATGGAGAAAAAACGAAATGACAAAAAAATTGAAGAAGCCTTGCAGGTTTGAATGTCTAAACACCCCCCAAAGTGTTTTTTCCTTCATCGGCCCCTGCAAGGCTTTTTCTGTTTTTATAAAAGGAGTAAAATAATGTCACGAGGAAAATGGCTCGGGAGGTGGTTCAAAATGTATGATAATTTTGATGACCCTAAATTTTGGACAAGCAAAATAGACAATGAGGAACTCGGGGCATGGTTAAGGTTGTTATCAATAGCAAGTCAGAGCAAACCCAAGGGTTTAATTCAGCCGGTTCACGGGCTTGTTTTGACCGTTGAACAGGTAAACGGATTGATTAAAACTAAAAAAGCGTACATTGATAAATGGGAAAAGCAAGGGGCTATAAAAATCATAAAAGGCGTTATAAATATAGTGAATTGGTATATTTACCAGAATGAACAGGACCGTAAAGACGGTTATAAAGCCCCCCTAAATAGACCCCTAAAAAGCCCCGTATTAGATGTAGATGTAGATGTAGATNNAGATAAAGATAATAAAAAGAAAAAAGAACAGCAAGCCGAAAAAGCTCCGGCTTGCGGGTTTACCGCTTACGGATACTTTTTGGATACGTACAAAGCAATAAAAGGCGTGGCGTGGGTAGGCGACGCGGGCCGGGCCGGAAAAGGGTTAAAAGAACTGCTAAAGCAAATAACGGTTGAAGAATATAAGGAACTTTTGCCCCGGTATTTTGCCATGCCCGATAAATGGATTATCGAACATGGTTATGATGTGGCAAGATTTATTGAAAAAATTAACGTGTTGCGCGCTCCGGCAGTTGAAATAAAATTAAAAGATGGTTGGGAAATAATAAAAGGCATAAGGTTTAATGACAAACTTTGCATGATAAATAACACACATTATGAAAACCCGCCGGAATATCTCGAAGCGAAAAACAGGAGGCTGTAAGTGGACTCAAATAATTACGAACTTGAATTAAGCGTATTAGGGTCAATATTTTTAAACCCTAAAATATCCCTACCTAAAGTTATGGAACTACTACAGCCGGAAGACTTTAGTTTCACGCCCTTACAAATAATTTACAGGGCTATTTTACGGCTGGACAAGAAAAAAAGCGCAATAGATACTCTGCTTGTTATCCAGGAGCTTGGCGAGGACTTGGACGCGGCGGGCGGCGTGACGTTTGTTTCAAGCGTTCCCGACGTGGTCCCGACATCCGGCCATGTGGCAGACTATGCGCAAAAGGTTAAAGAGTTTTCGGAAAAGCGCAAGGTCATGGACGGCCTGAACGAACTGCAAGCTAAAATACTTGAAACGGATAATATAACCGCCGACCTTGATAATTTTGTCAGGCTGATAACCGATATACGTAAAAATGAAATAAGAAAAATAAAAAAGGTAGAGGACATAGCGAGTGAAGCCTTTCAGGAATTGCAGACAGGGATAACGGACGGCTTAATGACCGGCTACAATGCGATTGATAAAGCCTTGCGGGGGTTTCACAAAACCGATTTAATCGTGATAGCGTCGGACAGCTCTTTTGGTAAAACAACGTTCGCGTTAAACCTCTGCGTCAATCAGGCAAAATTTGGAAAAACATGTTTGATATTTTCAACTGAAATGTCAGACAAGCAGCTTGTTAAGAAAATGATTTCAGCGGAAAGCGAGGTCAACATGAATTACACGGCTGAAGAATTAAATGCATGGAACTCAACTGATAATGCCGTGCAACGCCGGACAATCACGGCTTCCATGATTTCGGAATTGCCAATTTGGATTGACGACGACAACCAGACCATTGACAAGCTCTATACCAGGGCAAGAATATTTAAAAACGACATAGAACAGCGCGGCGGACGCATGGACATAATTTATATTGACTACTTACAGCTCATCGAATACGTGTCACAAAAAAGGGATGAAACACGGGAGCGGGAAGTTGCGAAAATCGCCGCCGGATTAAAGGGGATGGCCAAAGAATTTAAAATACCTGTGGTTGTAATGAGTCAGGTTAATCATGAAAAAAATACGGACAAAGACCGAAAGCATTATAAGCAGACCGATTTAAGGGAATCAAAAGCAATAGGACACGCTGCCGATGTTATAATATTTTTAAACCCAATGAATCCAGACGACGAAACAGCTTA
>PLPI01000135.1 GCA_003159495.1 candidate division FCPU426 bacterium
GCGTCGATGTCTGCGTCGCCGTATATGTCATTGTTTTTGTGGGTGTATACGTGGCCGTAAAACTTATCTGCATTGTATTTGTAAGCGTGGCGCTTGATGTTGCCGTGTAAGTCTTTGAACCTGTCGGCGTCGCCGTTGCGCTTGGCGTCGCTGTGCGTGTAAAAGTGAATGTGAATGAAGATGCCGGAGTTCCGGTTGCGGTATAAGTCAAGGTCGGCGTAAAAGTCGGGGTGTTTCCCCCGAGCGAAACAAGATTGATATTATCAAGATACATTGTGCCCGCGCTTAAATTCGCAATGTCGGAATTAAATATAAAAAAGTAGCTTGTTATCGGATCTGTCGCCAGTATCGGGGACGGGTCTGTATCCGTCGTGTGCGCCGCGATATCCAGCGCCCAGTTGATTGTAAAAGTTATATGGTTCCATCCGGTTGTAAGGTTCTGGCCCGTCGACACCTGCCTGTAATATTTATTTGGCGCGCTGTCGACGTACATGTCAAGCTGGTGATAGGATGAGCCCGCGAGCCATGGTGCGCTCAATGGGTCTATATAAACATCAAGGGTCACCGACGCTGCGTTTGACCAGTTTGTCGGGACAAAACCGGTGCATTTGGCTATGCCGTCGTTCCACGAAACCGTCGTGGAAATTGCCACCTGAAGGCTGCCCGTACCCTGGGAAATATACGAAGCATTGGCGTTTATCGACCTTGCGGCGTTTGCCCCGCTCCATGTGCCGTTGTATAACATCGTATCGCATGTATTTAATATTACAACCGCAGGAGTGCTCGTTAATGTCGGCGTCAGGGTTATTGTGTTTGTAATGGTCACGGTCGGTGTAAATGTCGGCGACCCGGCGTAATTTGTCGCGGTCTGTGTCGGCGTTGGCGTTCCGGCCGGGCCGGCGAAATAGGCCAGCACCATCAGGTACTTTGCCTGGTAATATATACCCGGTTCCGAGACTTCCCACGAATCCTCATTCTTGGTGCCATCCCATCCTATATTAAAATCCTTAAATGATTTCTGCGGAGGCTGTCCCGAGGGCGGTATTATCGATGCCACGTCAAAATACTGGTTGGGCCCGCCCGCAAGCATTCCCGGCGCCTGTCCGTAGGTTGAGGAGGCGCCGTCATATAGCGGCGAGCCAGCGTAAAACCAGCCGTGATATATCTGCATGCAGGATTTTCCGGTTGTCAGGTTAGCCCCTTTTGCCCCCATATTGGTCAGGTATATGTATGAAAGCGGGTTCCTTCCGTGGAAATAGTGGAGATATTCCTCGGCCGTTTCCTTATAAAGGGCCGCATTGGCCGGGTTGACATTGAGATACAGACCAAACAACGTAAGTGCCGCCCACTGCGCCTTTATCTGGTTTGAACCCCAGCAGTAATGGCCGTCGAACATGTACGCGCGGTACGGGTCTGTTTTTGCCGAATAATTTGCCGTTACTGTGTTCTCTATTCCGGCTTTCAGGGAATTTTTTATTGCCGTGACGACTGCCGCAGTCGTGGCGTATCCGGTCACCGAAGCGTATACAACCAAGGCCTCATTCGTCGTCCACGACGCCGACGGGTCAAAATATCCGCTTGTTATAGGCTGCTGGTTTCCATTCCCCGCGTCCGCTGTGGCCGCCGAATTATAATTTGTCTCAAAATATGTTTTTGCCGATGCAAGCCCCGTTGATTTATATATTTCCGCGGCCGCGAACAACCTGCGCCTTGCGTCATCATCAACAGTTGAACTGCCGTCGGCAGCGGCAAAATTTGTCCCTCCGCCGTTCGTGCCCCCGCCGTCCTGGCCGGATGCAGGCGTCATTGATGTATTTGTCAAAAGATAAGCCCACGCGTTCTGCGCGGCTGTCAGAAGCGCCGCCGAATAACCGGGATACTGCGTGTTATATGCCGCAAAGAGCCTGGCGCCGTGCGCGGCGAGCCCCGCGAAAGTAGATGTGGCCCATGTCGTTGCCTGTGTATAATACCTGGCCTGATTGTCGTTCTGGGGGTAGGCAGTGACATAATTCAAAACCCCCACCCTGTTGCAGACAGAGCCGTCCGCATTCTGCATGCGTATCATCCAGTCAAGTTCCCACTTTATCTCATCAAGCATGTCAGGCACGCCGTTGCCCGATTCCGGAATGTTCCAGTTGTCACCGAATGCGGTGGGATTTAATTCATAGGCCATCATAAGGGCAAAAACAGCGTCCAGGGTAAAAGGGACATACTTGTTAAAATCCCCGGCGTCGTGCCAGCCGCCGTGGACATCCTTTGGCGCGCCCTTGTCGGCGCCGCCGTTCCAGAGGTGTGCCGTTGTGTCCTGTTCATGGCAGGCCGCGTGGTTCCAGTTGCCGCCGTTGGCCGGGGTAATATCACAGCCGCATCTCTGGTAAAAAAAGAAGCGTCCCGCTGTGGTAAGGACGTTATTAAAAATATTGTCATTTAACTGGAAATTATAGGACTGGACATTGTTTGTGGGATCGTAAAGATAGTATGTTCCGGGGGTTGTGAAAGCCGAAAAATCGGCCCAGCATACCTGGTCGCCGGACTGCGTGTTGGTGGCGCCGGAATTAAACTGGGTGAGCGTGCCGGAAAATGCGGTTGAATTATCCGAAGCGTTTTTTATCTGAAAGGCGGCGCCGTTTGCCGGAAGTGTAAAAGTGACGGAATTATTATAGCCGGTTATTGGTTTTGACATCATGGCGACTTTGCGCACAGCAGAGGCCCTCCACCCGAATCCGTCGACAATAATCTGGTCGGATTCAGCCGCGGCAAAGGCATTGGACGAAATAAGGCATATCAATACAGGTAAAACAAGCGCAAACCAGCGTTTCATCAAGCCTCCTTGATAACTGCCTCACCTGTATATATCATATAAGATATTGGGTAAATTGTCAAATTATTTAAAATTGACGTTATGAAAACAAAAACGTAATTGTTGCCGTGCGGGCGGGACTTTTTTATGGCCGATCGTCCAACAATAACTACTGTGTCAATTACGCAAAGGTAAAACTTTAATAACAATGTTCTAACAAGGCATTTGCTTTAAAACAAACTTGGACGACGGCCTTAAAAAAGTTCTGCCCGCACGGCAAACCAGGAACGCGGGCGGGCTACTCAATACACAAGTTAGGAGCATGTTCGATCCTGAGTTTATCGAAGGACATGGGGCGGCCCCTACAAGTGCAAAACAGCCCGCTCACAATTTATGGAACTTTTTTCCTGTGGATTCTGTCACAGTATATGGATATGACGTTATTATAAAATCGGGGTTTTTAGGGAGACAGTTTTTGGTAATTTTAATGCGGGAGTGCGGCGCCTTAAACGGCGTTTCAATTCCCTCGCAGCCCCCGGGAAACCGGGGGTAAAAAAAAAGGAGAGCTTTACGCTCTCCTTTTTTTATTTATATTACTATATTTTATTTGAACCAGATGTCATCCACAAGAAACGTCCCGTTGCCCTGGTTTCCGCCTACCTGGAAACCCACAACACCAATGCCCGACGGGTCAAGTTCGTTGTCGCCCGTCTGGCTTCCTGAATATATGTTTTTGTGCATATCTTCAAACGCGACGGTATATTCCATCCATTTTCCGGAGCCGGTCATATCCGGCCCGTTCCAGAATTCCCCGTCCGCGCCGTTGGCGTTTGCCTCGTTGCAGAAGCAGTAAAAAGTGGTGCCTTCGGGGACGTTCGCCCAGAAAACCACGCTCGTCCTTCCGGTGGCGTCAATGTATCCGGCGCCGTATGATGTCGACGCTCCGAATCCGGAGCCCCAGTCCGAGCTTGTGCCGGAATTATAAATTGCCTTGGCGCAATACTGCCCCGAATGGGCCTTGTCCTTTGAAGGGTCGCCAATCAAATATTTGCACGACGCGCCCGCTGCCGTGTTGGCGTACGCGTAAGAGCCCACAAGGGTGCCGTTCTCAAAATCCTCAAATTTAACCGGCTTCACGGGCACTACCGGCCCCGCCTCCTTTACAGGTTTTGGCCTGAACGGACTGCGGAATACCAGCACATCCGCGCATCCCGCCGTAAGAATCGCCGCCATTATTATCGTCAGAACCGTTAAAATACTTTTTTTCATCCGTTCCTCCTGAAATATTCAGTTATAAAAGATATGATATTATTTGAACCAGATATCGTCAAAAAGAAGCTCGCCCTTGCCCATTGAGCCGTCTATCTGAATGCCGACAGTGCCGAGGGCCGCCAGATCCATGGTGTTGTTGCCACCCTGGTTGCCGGAATAAATATTCCTTGTAAACTCGTCAAGCGGCGCCTCATAAAGCTCCCATTTTCCGGAGCCTGTCGCGTGCGGCCCGTTCCAGAATTCGCCGTCTCCGCCGTTCGCCGTCGCCTCGTTGACAAAAACATAAAACCCGACATTTTCCGGGGCCTTTATCCACATTGATATATATTCCCTGTCGGTTGCGTCGATAAACCCGCTGCCGTATGTTGACTGGCATCCGAATCCGCATCCCCAGTCTGCGTTGGTTCCGGAATCAAAGACCACCTTTGCGCAGTATTTTCCCGCGTGCGCCGTATCGGTCGGGTCGCTGATGGTAAGTTTTGCCGAAGCGCCGCCTGCCGTGTTTGCGTATGAATACGCGCCGACTACCGTACCGGCCTCAAAATCGTCAAAAAGCACGGGAGGTTTTTTCGCCACGTAAGCATTTGTATCTATTTTTCCGCCGGATATAACCGGGGTTTTTAATGTGAGCACTCCGGCGCATGAACTTATAAGTATTGCCGCAAATGCCGCTATTATGATTGCTATGGTCTTTTTCACTTTTAAAACCCTCCTGATTATTCTCTACCGCCTTAAATTTGTGCCGGAGCGCCCGATAAGGCGCCCCGGCACATTCACATCACAAATATTTAATAAAGGTAAATATCGTCTATATAAATTGTCCTGCCCGTCGGATAAACAACCGTCTGTCCGACCGTCTGGAACTGTATCTGCTTCGCGTGTCTCTGGACAATGCTCACAGGGCATCCGGCGGACGCGTCCGCGGGCAATCCCGGTGTTGTTCCGGGCGAAGTTGCAGTACAGCCCTTCCAGTACCTTCCGTCGGGATTGCTTATTGAACTTCCCCAGCCTTCCTGTGTCATTTCAGAGAAAGGAACTGTTTCAAGCGTCCATGCCGCGGGAGCGGTGAAATTCCATTTCCATTCGTCGCTTCCCGTCAGGGTCGAAGGATTGATTGTTACGCTGCCGTCGCAGTTTCCTCCGTTGGCTCCGCTAACGGTGAAAGGAAGTTTTATCGACCAGCCTGTGGCAACGCCGTCGCCTTTGCACCAGAACTTCACTCCGGTAAAACCTGAAATATCAACTTCCTGGCAGCCCTGCGCCTCATTGGTAAGATTCTCACCGGCCGTCGGGGAAAGCTGTGTTCCGAAGCCGAAGAATCCGTAAACATACCCGACTTTTGTTTCGCCCGGAGCTGTTATGGTCGATGTGGTCACATAACCGGTAACCATTGCTGCGTAAGCCGAGCCGTATGGCGAGCCGGGATATCCGCCGGCAGTCATTGAGAATGTCTGCGTGGCAAGGCCCTTTCTGTTCGCCCACGGATCGGACATCGGCCACACATAGGACGTACCGTTGTTTGCCGGCCCGTTGTCGTCGTAGGTAATCCAGTATCCGCCGAGATTATGCACGGGCGGGACATTGGTGATTACCGAAGGTATATGGAAATCATTTACATTTTTAAAAGTATTATTTCCGCCGTCTTCGCAGTCGTCTATCCATCCCGCAGGGTAAGTTGCTCCCACAGTTACCGTAAATGTCGGCGTTGTTGTAGCCGAAAATACAGGAGTGATTGTCCCTGTAAGGGTCACAGTTTTTGTAGCTGTAGCTGTTCCAACCGCAACTGTAGCGGTAGGCGTTCCGAAATCAGCCGCCGTAAGGCTTACATCTTTTTTCTTGCTGCAGCCGATAATTACAACTGCAAGAGCCGTAAAAATAACCACGAGCGCTATCCATATCTTTTTCATAATTACTTTACACCTCCAAAAAATTTTTATATATTACTCACCTTTTTTGCCGTGTTAATTTGCCCTGACGAGATATATCGAATCAATCCACAAATCAACCGTCAGCGCCTGATCCGTGCCGGCCGATTGCTTGGTCTGCATTTCCAGGGCAGTAACGTGGCTTATTGCACCCAGAGGGCTTACTGTATTAACACCAGTTGCGGTTACCAGGTCTCCATCATGCCATCCGAGTTCAACGTTATTAGTAACAAAAGAAATTCCGAAATCACCCGGATCAGTCGGCGTGAAATTACAAACAAACTGCGTCCATTCAGTGGGCGGATTTATTGTTGCCCCGTAATTGTCAAAATTGGCAGTATTAGGATTTGTGGAAGACACCAATGAAAATCTGTAACCGCCTCCACTAATAGGTGAATGGCCATTTCCGGTCTTTACGCTGATCTGGTCATCAGTTCCTACCTTTGCCCAAAAAATAACCTGCCGGTAACCTGAAAAATCTACCGGGCTTGATGTATAATTTGTACCGGTTTCCATGCCTATCAGGTTATACTGGCATCCACCCTTACCCGGCCCATAATTCACCCCATTAAGCGTCCCCTGCAACCTGGCCGCGTAAACATTTGTTTCTGGCCATGTCGGGCTGTATGTGCCCGGAGGCGGTGCTATCCAGTCGGTTACAAACGACATCGTAAAGTGTCCGCCCTTCTGCGGCAATACCACCGAGTTCCCGAAATTTGGAGGGGAATTGTCGTCGTATGAGGTCCATAAGCCCTTTAACTGGTTCTGGTTCGTGTCGCCGTCGCAGTTGTCCACAAGCACCAGCGCCTGTTCCTGCGGCGTCGGTGTCGGCGTCAACGCTCCCGGCGTGGGCACGGCACTCGCAATAACAATGGCCGCGGGCATCGAGGATAACGGCATCGTGGGATTCTTTTTCGCGCATGCCGTGAATATAAAGGCAGTAATTGCCAGTGAAAGGATAACCGCAGTTACTTTTTTCATTTTTTAAGGCTCCTTTTAATAATTGTAATATTTCTTTTCCGCTCCAGAGCGGGTAAAAAAGAGGCTTTTTTAAAAGCTTATTTTTCACCATCCCTGACGCTCAATATAAACCCGATATTTTTATTTCCGCCCCGGATAAAAATCCGGGGCGGAAATAATATTCAAAACACGCTTATTTTTTTATTGTTGCTTTTCCCCATCCGCTGGGCACTTTCCATCCGTCCTTGTCGCCCGACCATGTCATCTGTATCTTGCGCAACATCCCTTTGTCGCCAACTTCGTCAACGCCGACGTCAAAGCCTATCTCGGCGCCGTCCCTGACATCATATCCCGGAAGAAATTCCGCGGGAACAAAAGCGTCAAGTATGTATCCGCCTTTTTCAGCCTTTGTCACTATTTTTGCCCCTTCAACAGGTTTCTGAAGGTTATAGCACCATATTGACGGTTTTGTCTCATATTTCCCGTTGGCCTTTGAGTAATCCCCCGTGGAAAAGCCTATCTGATAATCTGTTTCCGTATAAAGCTGCCTGGACGGGTCGGAATTGTCGAATCCGATAAAAAGTTCAATGCCGTTGCCGTTGTATATATTGCCGTCCACGTTATTATTTTTTAATCCCTTGGGGCTTTTCACTACCGCCGTAAGATTTATCCCCTTTGGCGAGAAAGCCACGTAAATCAAAGCAGATTCCTTTTCGGCCTTGAGCCAGTAAATATTCCCGATTGCCACCTGTGAAGCTCTGTCGATTGCTATCGGCGCTATTCCAGCTTTTTTCCATTTTGCCGCCGAGCCGTCAACTTTCATCGGCGCGTTAATAAGCGCGATGGTCGTAGATGGTTTCTCAGCCAGTATTGCCGCAGACGCAAGAACCATTAAAGCCAGTACAAAAACAAGAAACTTTTTCATCATTGCCTCCTTATAATATTATAGCCTTAATTTCAGCAAAATCAAGGTGCTTAGAACTTTATGGAAACCTTCAAATCTAGTTCCTGCGCGCCGAAACTGTCCGCCTTTACCCTGTTATCCACCATTGACGTATTGGTAAAAGACATTCCCACTGTGGCTGGTTTTGCTATATAATATTCGACCCCCACGCCCATGCTGTCAACCGACTCATCAACTCCCGGCGTGCCGTTTACGGACGTAAGCATCTCATAAACAGGATAAGTCTGCCCCAGGATGTTTGTGGCCGTATTCGGCGTGTATTCAGTGCCGTTAAAATCAATGTGTTTGTATCCGGCATAAACCTTGAGTTTTTTCTTTATAAGCGTCGCCTCCAAGCCGGCGTCAATAATGGCCGAAGAATAGGCCACATTTGAGTTGTT
This sequence comes from candidate division FCPU426 bacterium, assembly GCA_003159495.1. GTDB lineage: Bacteria > Oederibacteriota > PGYV01 > PGYV01 > Palsa-1178 > Bog-1181. Next base: position 8,302 of record PLPI01000135.1, read on the forward strand.
GTTTGTGTCTTCCATGGTATACCCTAAAGTCGCGGCGAATATGCCGTACTCGGCCCTTGTGCCGACCTTTAAGACGGTAAAATTCCTGCACGCGATTGTCTGCGGATGGCCGAGGTCGTCCACCCCGGAATAAGGAACTATTTCATTTGCCATGTCGTAGGATACCATTGGTTTGAGCACGAACCCGAAATCATAATCACCGGAAAGCATGATTGATGTTTTCTGCCTGTTTGGCGTCGAGTCGCCGTACGGGCTTATGTTGTTCTCATACTGCGGGTAAAAAAGCAGGTTGCCCGGCGTTGAAGCCAGCCCCGACGCGGAAGATGCCGGGTTTAATCCGTAAGCGACATTGATGGTCGGATTGTATTTTGTGAAAGGATAAACATTGTTTCCTATTATATACTGGGGCGGCATGGCAGCGATGTTCCATGTATTGTTCTGCGTCAGGTACAGGCCGTTCACGCTCTCGTCATTTATCCTGGTCTGCGCCGCGTATGATGTGAAGGAATTCCCCACGTCCGTATAATTAATCACAATTTTTGTATTGAAAGCGTTGACCTCAACCCCGGCTTTTAAAGCCGTATCGGTTATGTAATTATTGTACCCCTGGTTGTTGGTGTAAAGTGATTTAGCGAATTCGCCGGATACCTTTGCGTCCATGCCGTCGCCAAATTTAAACTTATAAGATGCGTCCGCGGAATAAACAGGATTGTCCACGACCGGCGCGTTGTAATCAACCCCCGTGTCCCTGGCGTCCTGTATTTCCGAATAGTTTATCCCCACATCGAGATTATCGACTGAAAATCCGGAGTCTATCCTGCCGGCCATGAGGAACTGGTCGTGCATCATAAGCTGCGGCACAAAAGCGGAATAAGTAGGGTCATATACCCAGTAATCGTTCTGCCCGTTAACGCCGAGCCTGGCGCCCATTGCCGTGATATTTACATCAACCGCGTCGGCTATTGTGGCTATTGTCTGTACCTTGCCTCCGGATAGCGGCCATGTGTTGTCAAGAAGGTAAAGCTCGTTTTTATTCATATCCCTTTTGTCGGAGAAAATATTAGCCTCAAAGGGCCTGTCATCGTCAACCGCCCATAATGTGAAAGGCGTCAGTTTTGCCTGGAAATCGCCGAAAACAAAGCTTATAGGATACTGCCCCTGTATGAAAAACCTGCGCAGTCCGTAAATATCGTCCGAACCCCAGAATCCACCGTACATGTTTTCAACCCTGAATGTCGCCTCGGCGTAAAGTTCCTTTGTCGCGTTGAGGGAAAACTTCAGGTCAAGATACTGCGTGATTGGCCTGTACCTGTCGTCCGGCGCGTCCAGTGCCTGGAATTTCGAACCATATAATAACAAATCTGTCATATAAGCGTTTGATTCCCCGTCTATCCTCATACCCATCAGGCTTAAAAGTTTGTCCTGCCTTTTTTCTATCTCCTCTTTTTTGACCTTCAAATCGCCGATGGTCTCAAGTATGGAGTCAAGCTTCTGCTGGGTTTTCATCATATCTGTCATATATGCCTTCACAAGGTTGTAAAGTTTGTCTATCTGGGCGGCAAGCTCCGCGTCGGACTGCCCGGAAAATACCGAAGCCCCGGTGTTGGCCGCAAGGACATTGTGGACGCCGTCATTAATATAGCCCACAACCTCTTCCCTTGAGAGCGAGTCCTGGACAAGGGGTTTGGTGATGACGCCGGTATCCACAAGTGATTTAATATCCTTGTAGGTCCAGCTGTCCTTTCCAATATCCCCGGATGCGGCCGCGATGACCGGAATAAGCATAACTGCAAAAAATAAGGCGATTTTCCTGAGCATCAAAAATACCTCCGATTAAAAGAAGTTTGATATTTCAAAGGACATGTACCATCCGTCGAAATTCTGTGATGATGAATTATAAACCTTTGTAAACAGATATGCGTTATTTGGGTCGGCGCCGACAAACGAACCGCCGAGATCCCTGTGGAAGAACCTTTTTACCCTTAAATATAATGATGTCCTGGGGGCAAAATCGTAATCAAAACCCACACCGAAACTGTTGTCAAAATAATTTATAGGCAGATTCGCGATATATTCCGTGTACGGACCGACGCCTTTATTTGCGGACGTGTCCATGGCGTAGCATACAAGGTTGTAATTTGTGGCCCATCTTTCAAGGCCGGCCTCAAACATTATATTTGTCTTTCTCGTAAGGTTGTACACTACGAAAGCGTTCATCAGATTCTGGGAAAACAACGTATTCGGGTCGTAAGTGGGCATAATATCCGCTCCCGGCTGTAATGTCACAAGCTCGCCGTAAAGGTCCAGGAATAGGTTGTTGGACGGTATCCCGGCCGACTGGAGCATCTTATGAAGGGCAAATTTGAGTTCTATGGAAGCGTTGCTCTCATATTTCTGTGTGTCTCCCTGATAATCAGGGGTATCCGCGACTCCGCTCGACCCGGTCGATAAAAACTGCCCGTAAAGCATCGTAGTGGGTATTGTCTTTCCCTTCAGGTCATAATCGGAAACGATGAGTTCCTTATTTGTGAGCCATTTGTCAGTATGAATATACCTCAAGCCGGTTCCCTGCCCGAGTACCTCATAATTGGCAGGACTATTATAGGCGAAAAACCCGTTATCCCTGCCCGGGACAGGATAGCCGTACTGGCTGAAGAAAAGGTGCCAGTACATGGGGCCGGTTAGCCTGTTGCCGAAATCATAATGATCCACGTATATGTCGTCCGTTGTGGCCGTTATCTGCGAAGCCATTGAATAGTTCATGTTGATAAAACCGTATGACTCGGGCAAAGTTACATTAACGCCGAGCTGCAGGCGCGCCGTATTGTTATAAATAAGGGTCGGATCGCTGGCGTATGAATCGTGTCTGATGTTAACCCCGGTTGTCTGGCCGGAGGCATTCGTGGTAATGGTCCTGTCATTTGTGTCGACCACAGCCGACGCGTCTCCTATATATCCCGGGTCAATGCTGGTGTATTTCAATTCAAGCGTGACCGGTATTATATTTTTTAATACACCGTCAATGTAATAAGCGTTGCCGTCCTGATGAAACTTCGGGGGCAGGTCGTCGGGATTGCTCACCTGGTCTATGTATACATTATATGGTTTCGAAAGGTACCCGAAGTGGTCTCCCCTTTCAAACTCGCCCGCAAGTATGAAGTCGCCAAAATTCAGCTTCGTATCGCCTCCGACAATAGTCTCGGATTGTATATAGCCGTAAGGGCTGTATGGAAAATTCGCGCCCGGAGTGGTGGGCGCCAGTGTTTCTATTTCGGATTCCTCGTTTGATGTATTATAAAAGTTAAGGGCCACATCGCTGTTCATGAGCCCCAGCGTATCAAGCGGCTGGACAAACCTGCCGGCGTATTCATAACGGTAGCTTTTGTCATACTGGTCGTCAAACCCCTCGGCCTTGCCGCCCATTACCTTGATCCTGCCGCCGAACGGAAGGGCTTCATTTATTGCTTCCAGCCCCATAAATCCGTGCATGGACCATATATCGCCGCGTTTGATGAATGAATGGAGGAACGCGTTCTCGAAATGTCCCTTTGTCGTCTCCTCGGATGAATACGGATCGCGGTCAAAAAGCCCCGGCCTTTCCGAAAGAGTGGATTTCGCGATGAAAGGGGTTATATCTTCCCAGAAAAACCCGGAATTAAACTGCCATCCGTAGGCTTTTAAATTAATGGTGTATTTGTCAAGAAAGCGCTGGCCCGTGCCCCAGTATTCCGGAAGCACGCCCTTATCGGCCTCATCGGCCGGCCTTTCAAAATTAAGATTCAAATTAAACATGACATCAGGCGTTATCAATCCCTGCGTCCACAGGGACATGAAAGTCCCGCCCATAGAGGTCTGATCAACGTTGCTTATGCCGTTTGACCTAACATTCTGCCACCTTACCTCGAGCTGTCCCATGACGGCAAAAGGCTTCACTCCCCTGAAAGTCGTCTGCGCAAAATCCTTTTCAATGTCGAACATGCTATCTTTCGCGTCATTGAGTGTGTCGTCAAAAGCCTTTACGTCGGGTGACTTAAGGACCGTTTCGATATAGGCAAGTTTTTTTCTCATTTCAACCGTCTTGCCGTAAATTTCATATGCCTTTTTCAGGTAGATTGCGTAATACTGTTTTATCTTTGCCGCCATGGAAGCGGAAGCAGGCGCGGTTTTCTGGATGTAATTCGAGGCCGCTTCAACGATATATCCCGCCGCATCATACTGCGTCATGGGGCTTATCCTGAAAGTATCCGGAGCCGTGGATGTAATAAGGCCGGCAGAAGCGATATTGTAAAAATCTGAATAAACCGGATCGCTCTGGGGTATTATAAGATTTTCAGCGCTTTCAGCGAATACATTGAATGGTATGATTATTAACGACAATAAAATAAAAGCAGCAGTTGAATATACCCTTTTCATGCGCTCTCCTTAATTTTATTTGCTCTTCCCACAAAATTTTTATTATTATAACAAACAGGAAAATTCAGGTCAACCTGTTTTTATGAAATTCTTCACATATTTAAAGGCTTTTTATTATTTCCCGCATTTAATTATAACGCTTAAAATAGAACGGGGTTGCGGTTTATTTTAACTGATTTCATCATTAAAAATATGGTTTTAATCCTTTAATTTCACGTGCTAATATTGTGCGAAGTAAAATGCCGGGCCGCCATATAAGGCGGCCCCTACAGGAACATAACAGGCCATTGTCCAAGTTTGCCGTGCGGGCGGGATTTTTTTATGGCTGTCGTCCAACAATAACTACTGTGCAAATTACGCCAAGGTAAAACTTTTATGTCAACGTTCTTCCTGATGATATACCTCGCGCAAAAACTTCGGACGACGGCCTTAAAAAAATCACGTCCGCACGGCAAACCGCCTGGTTGCGGGCGGCCATCATTCGGCAAGTGCTTCGGCATGCTCAGCATCCTGAGTAAATCGAAGGACATGGGGCCGCCCCTACAGGAGCAAAACAAACCATGCAAAAAGGCTACAAATAAAAAAGGCCGCGTCTTTTGACGCGGCCTTTTTTTCTGTACTGCCTTTATTAGAATATCATTAATTTTTCTATTGAAGATTTTCCAACTGTCCCGTCAGCCGCTGATGTGGCCGAAATTACCAGGAAGTACGCTCCGCGCGCAAGGCCGGTGAGCTGGTCTGCCGGTATTTTGGATTGTACATCTCCGGCCTGGTAGCTGGTGTAATCCGTGAAGTAACGCACAAGCCTGCCCGCCTTTGAATAAATCTTATACTCAATCTTTGATACGCTCTGTGATACCCAGATATTAATTTCCCTGTCAACTTCCACACCGGGCGTCGGGTTCGGGTTCGACCCGATGATGTATATCGGCGTCTGTCCCGGCATCGGTGTCGGCGTCATTACCTTGAATACCGGCCATGTTGCAATTGCGGTCGGCGTCGGCGTTGTGGCACCAAGGCTCAGGGCAATGCTAACCGGCCCGTTCGAAGCCGCGGCCACAACATCATCCGGCGACACATTCGTCCCTTCGGCCTTTGTGGCAACGCTTGCCGTGCCTCCGGCATTTACCTGGTAAACATAAACCAGGTCAACTGACTGCCCGGTAGCAAGGCTTCCTGTGACGACAGGCGTTGAAACAGGGTTCAATATTGATGTTGAAAGTCCCGTGCTAAAATCAAGAGCTCCTACATTAGCAAGGCTTACGCTTCCATTGTTCATTACCTGCACCGTGATGGTTACATACTGCCCCACTGTCGCGCTAGAAGGAGCAATTATTGATACTGAAAGCGACGGGTTCGTTGATGTCGTAGCAGTCGGCGCTATTGTTGCCGTGTACGTAAGCGTCGGCGTGTTTGTAGGTATGCTTGCCGTGTTGGTTGATGTCGGCCCGGTCACTGTGTTCGTCATTGTCGGCGTGTTTGTAAATGTACTTGTCGCCGCTCCTGACGTGTTCGTGGCCGTCGCGGCCGCAGTCGGCGCCGCGGGACAGCTCGGGCAGCCATATATGACCACCTCGTCTATCCACAAATCAACAGGCGCGCTCGTTGCCGGCGCTACCGCGTTGAAATTTGACTGCCACTGCATTTCTTTGGCGTGTGCCAGTACTGTAGTAAGCACAGCGGATGTTCCCCATCCCGCAGCCTGTGACATCAGCGCGAACGGTACAGTCAACTGCGTCCATGTCGTCGGCGCGGTAAATATATAACTGTAATCATTAAAACCGGTCAGGTTGTTGCCTGCCATATCCGTGTACGGTATCTTCATAAGGTACGAACTTCCGTTTCCTTTTGTGTAGAACTTAATTCCGGTACAGGCTGATATGTCCATTTCAGTGTACGTCGGCGCTCCTGATGTAGCCGTGAACTGTGAACCCATTCCGACGCACGGATATGTCGTGCCCGCCACTCCGACAGTTCCTGTCACCCTCATGGCGTAAAGCGTTCCATTGGCCCCCCCGGCTGACGGCGTCAAAGACGCGCCTGATGCCGGCCATACCGTCGCCGGTGTTCCGCCGAGGTACGAGTACCAGAATCCGCCGTAGTAATTGCCGTTCGTATCATTTTCCATATCGTCAAAATTACACCCTCCGCCAACAGGCGTGCTGGTCGATGTAGCCGCTCCTGTTGTGTTCGTCGGCGTCGGCGTGTTTGTAGGCGCGCTTACCGTATTCGTGAATGTATTTGTCGGCCCCGTAACCGTGTTCGTCATAGTAGGCGTCATTGTAAATGTATTTGTAGGGCCCGTAACCGTGTTCGTCATTGTAGGCGTCTTTGTAAATGTGCTTGTCGCCGCCCCAATTGTATTTGTCGCCGAAGGATAGGCTGTCGGCGCCGCGGGACAGCTCGGGCAGCCGTATATGACCACTTCGTCTATCCAGAAATCAACCGGCGCGCTCGTTGCCGGCGCAACCGCGTTAAAATTCGACTGCCACTGTATTTCCTTTGCGTTTTTCAGCACCGTAGTGAGTACTGCCGATGTTCCCCATCCTGCCGCCTGCGACATAAGAGCGAACGGTATATCAAGCTGTGTCCATGCCGCCGGCGCCGTGAAAATATATTCATAATCGTTGAATCCGGTCAGTGATGCTCCTGTCGAATCCGTATATGGTATCTTTACAAGGTATGAACTTCCGTTGCCCTTTGTATAGAACCTCATTCCTGTGCATGCCGAGATGTCAAACGTCGTGTATGTCGGCGAACCGGATGTCGCAGTGAACTGCGAACCCATTCCGATGCACGGATATGTCGTGCCCGCCACTCCGACAGTTCCGGTCACCCTCATGGCGTAAAGCGTGCCATTGGCCCCGCCCGCTGACGGAGTCAGGTTAGTGCCGACCGCCGGCCATACTGTCGCCGGGGTTCCGCCCAAATATGAGTACCAGAATCCGCCGTACTGGTTGCCGTTATCCCCGTCTTCCATATTGTCAAATACGCAACCCCCGCCGGCCGGTGTGTTTGAAGGCACAACCGCAAGTGTATTTGTCATTGTCGGAGTATAAGTGTTGGTGCTTGTCGGGCCTCCCGGAGTGTTCGTTGAAGTACTGGTATTTGAAGGCGTCATTGTGGGCGTATTGGTGTTGGTCGGCCCGCCCGGCGTATTTGTGGCAGATGGGAAAGGCGTCGGCTGCGCGGGGCAGCTCGGGCACCCGTACAACGCCACCTGGTCTATCCATAAATCAACCGGCGCGCTTGTCGCCGGAGCAATAGCGTTGAAGTTGGACTGCCACTGCATCTGCGTCGCGTTCTTTAATACAGTTGTAAGAACAGCCGATGTCCCCCATCCTGCAGCCTGTGACAACAGTGTGAAAGGAATTGTCAGCTGCGTCCACGTCGTCGGCGCCGTGAATACATATTCATAATCATTGAATCCTGTAAGAGACGCGCCTGTCGTGTCGGTATAGGGTATTTTTATAAGGTATGAGCTTCCGTTTCCTTTTGCGTAAAATTCCACGCCGGTGCATGCCGAGATGTCAAATGTAGTGTATGTCGGCGCTCCGGATGTTGCCGTGAACTGCGCCCCCATTCCGACGCAGGGATATGACGTTCCCGCAACTCCAACCGTCCCGGTCACTCTCATGGCGTAAAGCGTGCCGTTGGCTCCGCCCGCCGAAGGCGTCAGGTTTGCGCCTGATGCGGGCCATACAGTGGCCGGCGTTCCGCCGAGGTATGAGTACCAGAATCCGCCGTAGTAATTGGCGTTCGTGTCATTTTCCATATCGTCAAAATTGCATCCGCCGCCCGGTACAGTGGCAACGGCTGTCGGCCCGCCCGCCACCGTCTTGGTAGGTGTAGCTGTCGGTCCGCTCGGAGTCGGTGTGTTTGACGGTGTTACCGAGCCGAAACTCTGAGGAAAATATCCGTCCTCAACGAGAAGTGATAAAAGGCCGAGCGTTGTATCGAAGAAAGAAGTGCCCGTGTCCGCGTTAAAACACGAACCGGCTTCATTGGTATAAAAATCATTAAGTGATGTTGTGTTGCTTGTTCCCATTATGCCTACGCCCGCCGGCCCGGTAAAAGCGCCGTTGTGGTTGCTGCTCGTCTTTGAACCGTTGCTTACGTTATACCCGTCTCCCGTATTGGATGCCCCGCCTATTCCGGCAAAGAACCCTCCAATTTCCGAAGTCTCGGTGGAAGCCGCATTGTCGCCGTTCCATACTTCGTCTATACCGTACCAGAGCGGGAGCCTGCAAGAATTATATCCGTAGGAGTTCGCTCCATCGTTCGCACCGGCATGGCTCAATGTTTCGTCCACGAGCCCGTTGGAGGAATTCCTGCCAGTGGCAAGGTGTCCGTTGCAAGTGGTATTCAACGCCGTATATTTTGTGCCGCCGCCCATGAAGGTATCAAACATCGGGTACCATCCCGGCCTGTAATAGGAGGGATATTCATCGGTGTCGTAATTGTCGCCGTTCTTTAACTGTCCGCTGGAGTTTATATCATAATTCTGAACCCTGTTTATCTGGTCATTGGCGAGTGTGGCGTATGTCATAGTGAGCGAGCCCTGTCCGCCCCACCTTTTAGAGGCCTGCATAAGGGCGAAAGCTATGTCTTCGTCGGCGTCTGTCGCCGAGTTGCCGTCCTCGAATCCGCCGGATGTCTCATGCCATTTCATGAGCTGGTTTCCGTCGTTGCAAACTACCTTATAATTCCACAACTGGTCGAATAAAGCCTGGTCGTTAAAATATACGGCTAAAATCATGGCATAACCAATACCCTCGGACCTTGTGTCCCCGCCGCTTTCCTTATAGACTACCCTGGCCTGCGTGGTACCGTTGGAAATATCATACCCGCTGTTGGAAATAAAATTGGTTTTCCACGTGTTGTACTTATTCAGCAGATCGCTACCGTAATCCGTGGATTCCATGATCCCGTGGGCGTAAGTCACCCTGGCTGGAAGCGCCAGCGCCGCGTAAAGTGCGCTTGTGGCGAAAAATGATAAAATAACAACCAGATAAACGGAGAGCTTTTTCATTGATTTCATGCTAAATCCTCCTGAACTAATGTTTTAATTTCATATATCAAAGCGGAAATCTTACTTTAAACCTCCCGCTTTATTAAATATGACAAAATAAGAGTAAAAAAGTTCCGCTAAAAATATTAATAATTTGCTTCATGATTATATTTAAATGAAGGTAAAATGTCAATCCCGTTTTTTGCTATATTTATATGGCCGATTTAAACGTGAAACACGGCGTTTTATCACAAAAATCAATTTTTACCGGTTCAATGCGGATAGATACCGGTTAATCATTGCTTGCTTTTCGATTAAAGGTAAATGGTAAAAGGCAAAAGCAATAAGTGCAATTTAAAAACCCGGGCCGTGCGGGCGGGAGTTTTTTATGGCCAGGCGTCCAACAGCAACTACTGTGTCAATTTAGCAAAGGTAAAACTTTAATATCAATGTACTTACCTGGCCATAAAACAAACTGGGACGACGGCCGTAAAAAAGTCCCGCTCGCACGGCAAGCATGGTTGCGGGCCGGCATATGAGCCATACGGGTTCACGGCAGGCACAAGGCGAACCCCGCCAAAACAAAACTGGACAAAGCAGGGCGGGCGGCCACATGGGGCCGCCCCTACACGGACAAGACTTAAAAACAACAAGGGCCGCGTTTTCACGCGGCCCTTTCAATATCACATTACAAACTTTTTTAGTATATCAGCATTTTCTCAATCGACGATTTCGCGGTCTGGCCGCCTTTGCTTGTGGCGGTTATCACCATGAAGTACGCGCCTCTTGAGAGGCCGGAGAAATAACTCGCCGGTATCTGGGTTGAAACATCGCCCGCCTGGTACTGATTCGTGTCCTCAAAGTAGCGCACCAGCCTGCCGGCCTTCGTGTAGAATTTTACCTCTATCTTGTCAACGCTCTGTGAAACCCAGATGTAAACATTCCTTGGTTCCTGTACTCCCGGCGTCGAATTCGGGTTCGGCCCCAGCACATATATCGGAGTCTGTCCCGGCCCCGGTGTCGGCGTGCCAACCTTGAATACAGACATCGTGGCTGTCGGCGTGGGTGTTGAAGAAACCGTCATAGTCGGGGTCTGCATTCCGACCGATGCCGGCATTGACATCGCGCTTATTACGTCATTGGCCGTTATGTTTGTTCCCTCGGCCTCACTGCTTATTGTTACTGTGCCGCCCTTTGTGACGTTGTAAACATATGTAATATCAGCTTCGGCGTTCACGGCAAGAGCGACGCTTGCAGGTATCGGGCCGGAAAGGAGCACGAGAGAATTTGAAGGATCATTTACCGTATATCCCGTCACGGCAACGTTTGTAAGCGGAACAGTTCCGTTGTTGGTTATTTTAACAGTTACCGTCAACTGCTGTCCCTCCACTATTGTAGCGGGCATTGATACTGAAACCGCCAGCGACGGGCTTGTTGACGATGTTGCAGTCACCACAGGCGTATTGGTCATTGTGATTGTAAGTGTGGATGTCACCGTTGAGGTATTAATCGGAGTCTGAGTGTAAGTAAGTGTACCAACTGCCTGGGTCGGGGTATTGGTCATTGTCCCAACGGCCGGAGTGTTTGTCGCAACAATGGCTGTTGCCGTCGCCACTACAGGACAGCTCGGGCAGCCGTATATCACAACCTCGTCAACCCAGAGGTCTACAGGCACGCTCGTTGCGGGCGCCACAGCGTTGAAATTGGACTGCCACTGTATTTCCTTGGCGTGCTGCAATATTGTGGTAAGCGTCGCCGATGTTCCCCAGCCCGGAGCCTGTGCCATCAATGTGAACGGTATATCAAGCTGTGTCCAGGTCGTCGTCGCAGTGAAATCGTATGCGTAATCGTTAAATCCGGTCAGGTTGTTTCCCGCAGTGTCAGTGTACGGTATCTTAACAAGGTATGCCGTACCCGCTCCGGCTACGCTTCCAACCTTTGTCCAGAACTTCATTCCCGTGCAGGCCGATATGTCCATTTCAGTGAATGTCGGCGCGCCTGATGTCGCAGTGAACTGCGAACCCATTCCAACGCAAGGATATGTCGTTCCCGCCACTCCTACGGTTCCGGTCACCCTCATGGCGTAAAGCGTGCCATTGGCTCCGCCGGCTGACGGCGTAAGCGTATCTCCAGATGCCGGCCATACTGTTGACGGTGTACCGCCAAAGTACGAGTACCAATATCCGCCGTAGTTGTTCATGTTGTTGTCGTCTTCCATATCGTCAAAATTACATGTCAGGTTGGTGCCCTGCGTGTTTGTTGCCGTGGCAGTTGCCGTGTTCTGCGCCGTAGTCGGCGTATTAGTCGGCGTGTTCGTAACCGTATCGCTTATCATGGTGTTTGTCAAAGTCGCTGTATTATTTATAACAGAAGTGTATGTCATTGTCGGTGAATTTGTCGGCGAGTTGATTACAACCGTGCTTGTGTAAGTCGACGTGGGCGACGACCCTGTGGTCACCGTGTCAGTCGCTGTTGATGTATAGGTTTTCGTATTTGTAACAGTTCCTGTAAATGTCACTGTTACCGTAAATGTAGGCGTACGTGTATATGTCTGCGTGTTTGTCGGCGAGTCCGTCGGAGAGCCTGCAAACGGAGTGTTTGTCGGCGACACGCTGAACGTGGGAGAAATTGTAGATGACGGCGTGGGCGTCGACGTGGATGTCAAAGTCGCGGTATCCGTCTTTGTCGCTGTATATGTCGGTGTGTTCGTCGGCGTTGAAGTGTCTTTTGCCGTCCCCGTGAATGTCGCCGTGGCCGTTGATGTATTTGTCGGCGATGCCGTGTTGGACGGCAGAGGCGTCCCGGTATAAGTCGATGTCGGCGTGGCGGTTTTTGTGAACGTGCCCGTGAATGTCGGCGTGTATGTATTTGAAGGAAGCGCCGTGCCTGTAAATGTCGGCGACGGCGTTTTTGTGAATGTCACTGTGGGTGTGCGTGACGGAGTTGGTGTTGATGACCATGCCGTGCACGGGAAGAATGAAACCTGATCCACGGCAAGGCTCACGTTGCTCCACGGCTGTCCGATTGTCTGCCAGTGGATTGCGTTAAGGTTCGTCAGAACCGAAGCCATCGTGACCGCGGTTCCCGTACCCGCCTGTTTAAAGCTGGAGGCGAAGAAGAACTGGTACTGCGTCCATGCGGTCGGCGCGAAGAAAGTCACTGCATAATGGTCATTGCCATCGTTAACTGCCGATGAAGGCACAAGCTGACAGCTGTAATTATTATTGTCGCCCTTTACCCAAAAGGATATTCCGGTAAATGCGGAGCAGTTTACTCCCGCAGTGGCTACCGATGATGTGTTTGCCCCCATACCTATATAACCGTATGTGTAAGCCGTTGTTACCGTTCCTGTGAGCAATGCGGCGTATGTGGTGGATGCAGCGCCCGGCTGTGTTAATGATATATAGCCGGTCGATGTACCGGAATTGGCGCTGTCATTATAGGTATACCAGCTGCCGTTCCATGAATCTGTTAAATTGCCGCTGTCAAGGTTTCCAAAGGCAAGCTGGCAGGCATAAGTCGGCTGTATTGTCGCAGTCATTGTAATGGTAGCCGTAGGTATCGATGTTGGTGATGGTGTAGGCGTAGGCGACCATTCATTCGGAAAAAGCTCAACGTGGTCAATCGAAAGTCCGAAAACAGCCGCGGTAAGATTTGCCGGCGCTATCTGCCAGTTTATCTTCTGCATGGATGCAAGGTCGGTCGTTATTAAAGTGGTTGATGCCACGCTTTTCCAAGTGGGCTGTGTGAAGTCCGTGAAAAATATCTGTATCTGTGTCCACGTCGTTGGCGGTGTAAACGTATACTGATAGTTTGCCGAATCAGGATGGAGATTTAACGACGCCCTTGGCAAAAGACAAATTGCATAAGGAGCATTGGAAGCTGCATCCGCCTTACAAAGGAACCTTACTCCTCCATAAGTAGTGCCGCCTCCCGGGTTATAAAAAGGCATTAAATTTACGAACAGATCTTTTGTCGTGGCATCCTGAATGAGTTCTGTTCCGAATCCGGTTGACGGATAGCATGTGGATGTATTGGCGCTTATGGTTCCGGTGACGTGCAGGTAATATGTCGTGCCCGTATCCCAGTCGCCGTCGGTCACGATATTAGCCGTGTTTGTCATAAATCCAGGCGCGCTTGTTCCCGCTCCGGTCACGAGACCGCTTGTGGTGCCGGGATAAACCGATGCCGATGTTGAGCAGCCTGTTCCGCCGCCGGATGCCCATGCGTACCAGAATCCTGTCCAGTAATTCTGGGTTATGTAATAAGGCATGTAGCGGTTAAAGTCGTCGATTATCTGTCCGGTGGGCGTGGGCCCTGTAATGGGCGTGTTCACCGGCCCTGACATAGTCATCAGGTTGGGGAAATTCCCCGTCATGAGCAGAAGCGTCAAAAGCTGTAACGATGAATTATAATAGCTTGCGGTCGCGCTGAAACCAACATCCGCCGAATAATAGGCGTTCAAAGATGTCTGGTAAGTGGATGAAATCATCTGTGAACATCCGGCCGGCCCTGTAAAAGCGGCGTTATAATATGAGCCCTGATTGGTTCCGTTGGATATCCAGTAGCCGTCAACTATGGAACCTGATTTTCCGTTAAAGAACCCTGCAAGGGCCGCAAGCACTCCTGTGGAGTCGGTTCCGTTCCATACATAATCAATTGCGTATATCCACGGCACCCTGCATGAATTATATGAGTATTCGTTGCCCGGGCATCCCGATGAGCCGCCGCAAGGGTTGTTGCTCATTGGCGCGCCTGTAGCGGCGTTGCATATTTCTCCCGGAAGTTTATCAAATGAAGAGGCTGTTGCCGCGGTCAGGAAAGCGTTGTTTTCGGTGACTGCCGTGTTCCATGTAGCGGCATGCGCCGAATCCCATGCGGCAAAAAGTTTGAACCATGCGGGCATGAAATATGACGGAAAGGTGTAATCGTCCCAGCCGTTGCCCGGCCTGACTGCGCCATTGGAGTTAAGGTCATAACTGCGGCAGAGTCCCACAAGGGTATTGGCGAGGTTTGTGTAATTTAATCCGTTGTTGTCCCCCCACTGATAATGGGCCATAATAAGGGCGGCCGCCATGTCAAAGTCTCCGTCTGAAGCCGAGTTCACGTCACGCGCCGTCCCGCCCGAATCTATTATCCATGGAAGCATTCCCGCTTCGGTTCCGCCGGTCGAGTGCAGTGCGGCATATTTCCAAAGATTGTCAAATAAGGTCTCATCGCCAAAATAAACAGCAAGCAACATTCCATAACCCATACCTTCTGATACGGTACAGTTTGAATATGTATTGACAGACTCTGGGCTCTGTACCCTCTGGTATCCGCCAGCGCCGTTCGTTGTCACATAAGCCCCCTTCCATGTGTTATAATCATTTTGAAGGGTGGCATTACTAACAGTCGCGGCCTTGATGCCGTAAGGATATTTGGTATATCCATTTGCGCTCATAGGAAAAGGATAATTGGTTGCCGCAAAAAGGGCAGAACCTGCCAAAATAACTATCAAAGCGTTTAAACTGATAAATAATAAAAATTTACGCATTTTTAACCTCTTGAATCATTTGGCCCTTTTCCCTTAACGAGCCAAGTTTTGTGGGCGTCCCGCTTTGCATCGGTATTTCATATATTATCAAAAACTGAAACCCTTGTCCATAAAGTAAAACAATTTTTATTAAAAACAGCTTAACCGCTTTATCATTTCGTAACTATTATGAATCCTTTTGCCACACTCTGCCCCACCTGCATGTAGACGGGATATACTCCCCCTGTCACAACCGAGCCGCCGTCATTGCGGCCGCACCATGTTGATTCCCATGTGCCGGCGGGTTCGTTCTGGTCAAGCAGGACAGAAACAATCCTCGCGGCCTTATCATACACTATTATTTTTACCTCGCACTGCTGGGCTACCTGAACGCGCACTTTCGCGCATTCTCCCCTGTTTACATTTATAAGATTGTCAGCGACATAACCAACCGCTGTTATAACAACCGTCGGCGTGGCAGTAATCTTATCCGCGTCCGCGGCGTGCATGGTATTTGACGGAGCCGCCGCTGTAAAAGGGGCGCTGTTGGTGTTTACATTGGCAGCTTTTGCAACGGGCGCCGTAAGCGGAGCCATTGCCGGAGCGTATGCAATTTCAGGAGCAGATGCAGCAGCCGCTGAGGGAGCCTTAACCGCCGGAACAACCGCTTCCTGCGCCTTTGCTATAATTACATTTTTAACGGCCGCAGAAGGCTTTGAAGCGGCTATGATAACAGCGTGTTTTACAGGAACTTTTGCGATTTTAACAGCCACAGGAAGTTTTGCCTCGGCAACAGCCTTTACCGCCGGCGGTTGTGCCAGGGCGACTGTTACCTGAGCCGGCTTGTTATTATATATAAGGAAGGCCGCAAAGATTACCACAACGGCCGAAACAACTGTTGAAAATGCCGGTATGAAGTTAAACCCGCTGTTTCTCTTTTGGGAGGCTATTTTCGCCATTATACGCGTTTCCATGTATTCGGGGGCTTCAACTTTCATGGATGATATTATTTCCGTCATTTTAACGAGTTTATCCCGGTATATCGCGCAATCCGGGCATAAAACAATATGATTTTTGGCCAGTCCGGCTCTTTCAGCCGAAGCCTCGCCGTCCACCATTTCCATTATCATCTCTTTATATCTTCCGCATTCACTGCCAGTCTTCATTGTACACCTTCCTTTTATCTGATATATAAGACAACCCCTGCCCAAAAAAGTTTCGGTATAAAATCACAGTATCTCGTCCTTTTCAAGCTTTTCACGCAGGTTTTCCCTCGCCCGGAAAAGCTTGGATTTAACGGCTGAAACCGATATTTTCAGGACCCGCGCCATATCATCGTATGACAGTCCGTCAACGTCCCTCATTGTTATGACCTGCCTCTGTTCCGGCGTAAGTTCGTCTATCCTTTTATATACCGTATTTTTTATCTCATCCGAGGCGAATGATTTGTCCGGCTCTTTTTCCTCTTTTTCCTTTATCCTGTCCACCAGCGACGGCTTTTCCTCCGCCCCGGGCTCGTAAATTTCCTCGGTCATCCTGCCCCTTAAGCGCTGGAGCTGTTTTAGCCTGTTCTTGCATGTGTTCACTGTTATCCTGTATATCCACGTTGATATCTTGGCGTCGCCCCTGAACTTTTTCAGGTTGTTGAAAATGGAGACAAAAATCTCCTGCGAGGCATCCTCCGCCTCCTCCTTATTGCGCAGGAAATTATAAGCGTGGCCGAAGACGACTTTTTTATACTTGTTTATTATCTCCGCGAAATATTTCGTCTCGCCTTTTTTTACCTTTTCAATTATCTCTTTCTCATCCATTGTTCCCCCGGCTAAAATACATATTTGACCGTAAACCTGTGCGCGTTGTCCGAAATAAAATAGGGCACATACGCGTAATCGATATAAAGGTCGTTTATTTTCACACCCGCGCCCACGGAAACAGAACCCTGGTCCGCGCCTATAATATACCCGTACCTGAATACAAAAAATTTCTTATAGAAGGCCTCCATGCCGAAAGAAGTCTGTGAATTGTCAAGTTCGTTTATATAATAACGTTCCTCGACGTAAACAGATATCCTGTACTCGTCCTCATAATGAAAAACCTCGGTCCCGTAGCCTCCGCGCAGTATCATCGGATAAAGCGATTTGTCCACAAAATAATCGGTCGATATGCCCAGGTTCTCAATGTCAAGGCCGAGGGTATACTTGTTCACATAATTACGGTAAAGCACTCCCAGATTAAGGGCGGCCCCCCATGACGCGTTGTCGTAAACCTTGCTCGAAACCAGTTTCAGCGTGGCGCCCACATTGTATTCCTCATTGAGCGCCCTCGAATATACGGCCCCGAGGTACGCGTCATAATTGTCTATTTTTTCCACGGGCACGCCGTTGTCGTCGGTGCGGTAAAGGGCGTCGTTGCCCGAATAGAGGAAATAAACACCCGCGCACGATGATACGTCCACTGGATGGAAATATTCCGCCTGCTCGTAATGGTATGAAAAAACCGACATATAATGGGAGAAAACCAGGTAATTTGAGTTTATTCCCTGGAGTGTTGCCGGATTGACAAGGGAGGCTTCGGGCCTGCCGTAAAAAGGGGCGTATATCGAGCCGAGCGATACTTCCCTGGCGGGCACATCAACCAGCAGGAAATCGCCGGTCACGGTACCGGCCGCGCGCGCAAAGGCGCAGAACGCCAGCGTTGCCAGCAGGGCCACAGCGGTTATAAAAAAAAACTTAAAAGGGAATATTTCACAACTCATAAAAATTTATACTGAATCTCTTATTATAAGTTCCGGCTCAAAGCTGATTATTTTGCTCTCATACGGAATGAACCCGTCTATCATGCCCATCAGGACGTCGAAAGCCTGCGAGCCCATGTGGGCTATGGGCTGGCGGACGGTGGTCAGCGACGGGGATGTGAGGTTCGAAATATAGATGTCGTCATAACCGATGACCGCAAGGTCTCCGGGCACTTTTATGCCGGAATCCTTTGCCTGGTCGAGAACTCCTATTGCGGTGACATCGCCGGCCGCGCAGAAAACCGAATCCACGTTCGGGCTCTTTTTTAAAAGGGTCTTTAAGGATTTTTCGCCCTCTTCAAAATTATAGTTTTTCACCCGGACTATTTTATTTTCATCATACGGTATCCCGAAATCATTCAGGGCGTCCCTGTAACCCTTCATTCGCTCGTCCGCATTGAGGCCGGATTCGCCTATTATAAGCCCTATGTTTTTCCTTTTTTTCTTTATTAGGTACTCGGTGGCCATGTAGCCGCCCTTGATGTTCTTAAATTTCACGGTCGGCGCCCCTTCGAGCACCTCCTCGATGAAGACCACGGGAACACCCTCTTTTTTGAACTCGGCGAGAAGTTCCTTGTCCATGCGCAGCGATATCACTATGATGCCGTCCGCCCTGCGTTCATAAAAAAGGCGCTGGAGCATGTCGCGCTCGTTCTCCTCCATGCCCCTTGTGGAATAAAGTATCAGGTTGTAATTGGTGTTCCTGAGGTTTGCCTCTATGCCCCTGACAGATTCAAGTGCGAACAGCGATGCGAAAAACGACGCCACAACCGCGATATTATTGGTCTTGCCGTTGACAAGGCTGCGGCCTATGTAATTGGGATGGTAGTTCATTTCTTTTATGGCGGCCATTACCAGTTCTTTTGTCTTCTGCGATATCTTCTGGCTGTTGTTGATGACCATCGACACCGTGGCCGGGGTCACGCCGACTTTTTTCGCTATATCCTTTATTGTCACTCTCATACTGTTTTTCTCCTTATATGAATATAAACACGCCGTCCCGGCATCACCGCGCCGCGGGCGCCGGGTTCTGCATTGCCTGGTTTGTGTCTATCCACTGCTTCAATTTTACGTTTGACGGGTCAAGCTCCAGCGCCTTTGAATATGCCATGAAGGCGAGCTGCCTGCGTCCGGTATTTAAAAAACACGCGCCAAGGCCCATATATGCCGGCGCGTAATCCCTGTATTTTTTGACGCATTCCGCGAAATCCGGAATGGCGTCCTGGAAGTCCATCTTATAAAGGCGGTCATAACCGCGCTTATACGCCGCAATCGCGGCCTTTCTGTCCTCAAAAAAGTGTTTCTCGGATGTGCCCATGAATTTGCCCGTGATTGATATCCTGTTTGAATTTCCAAGGTCCGCGTACGGCACAATAACGTAATCAATGTCCACATTGACGTCTTTTGAGGCCGTGAGCCTGTAGCCGAGCCCCGCGGTTATGCCCGCGAGCGCCCCAAGGTCCTCGCCGAATTTGTAACCGAGCCTGAGCGCTATCGCGTGGAACTTGTTAAGGGTCCAGTATTTTTCCGCTCCGATGTGGACCTCCGCCGATTGTTCTATGGGGTAATATATCATGTCGAGCGCGGCCGTGGTGTCGTTCTCGGAATAAACAAAGGTTCCCTCGTCGGAAAACGGAAGCATGAGGTTGTCCATGGAGAACCTGTAGCCGAAGCCGAGTTTCAAATCAACCGGAAGCGAAGGCCTGTTGCTCGCGACGCCCAGGTTTTCCGCTACAAAACCAACGGAATAATTATCAAATTTCGGGTAATAAAATGCCCCCAGGTTGACGCCGAAACCGCCGCCCGAGTCGGAGACTATTTTTTCGCTTATGATGTTTGCCGAGATGCCCACCGACAAATCGGAAAATCCGTTGCCGGCGTCCAGTATATCGGAAAGTTTTTTGGAGTATGCAAGGGTAATGTCAAAATCATTGGCCGATACGGAATTATCCGTCAAAATATACTCGCCCAGTGAATTTTCGCTGGTCTGCGTGAGCGTGCCGCCGTTTACAAACACACCGTATGCGGCAAGTGTGCCGAATCCCGCCACTGGGAACGCGTAAGCGAGGTAATCAAAATTAACATCCATGAGCCACGCTGAATGCATAAAGCAGACCTGGTTGCGGGAAAGCTGGGAGAGCCCGGCCGGGTTCCAGTACACGGCATTGACATCGTCGGCCACGCCGACAAAGGCCTCTCCCATTCCCGAAGGCCTTGCCCCCTCGGAAAGTTTGAGAAAATTCGCCGATGTTTCGCCTGCCGCCATTATCAAGGATGAGCAGGCGAAAAAAACAAAAAATGCCGCAACCAAGCGCGTTTTATTCTGGATCAACCCGTTTTCTCCTGATTTTTATTTGTTTTTTATTTTACCAGTAAAAAACCGCAAAATCAAATGATTTTTGGAATGGAACCGCGCCGTTTTCACGTTTTACCCGGGTGCCGGCGGAAAACCCCGCCANNCAAGAGGCCGTCTATATAATACCTGGCGGCAATCCGAGAAAAATGTCATATACCAGGGATAAAACCTGCAACGGGTTTTTCGCCGGCACAACCCGCTCCGGATTTTAATAATGTATTACTGAAAATACTTTGCTCCCTTTCAGCTTTTCCCTGCCTTTTAAAAAATCCAGTTCTATGACAAATGCTATTTCATTTATCTTCGCCCCGCATTTTTCAACGAGCTTTACCACGGCCTGCGCCGTTCCGCCGGTCGCCAGCACATCGTCGATTATAATAACATTATCTCCCTTTGAAATCGCGTCCGCGTGTATTTCAAGCGAATCCGTGCCGTATTCAAGGGCATATGTCTGGGAATATACCTTCCTTGGAAGCTTGCCCGGTTTGCGCACGGGGATAAGGGCCGCCTTTAATTTGTATGCCAGAGGCGCTCCGAGAAGAAAGCCGCGCGCTTCCATGCACACAACCGCGTCAATTTTTTTGGACTTATATCTTTTTGCCAGCGTGTCAACCAGGCGCGCGAATAATTTTTTATCCTTGAGCACCGGCGTAAAATCCTTGAAGATGACCCCTTTTTTTGGGAAATCAGGCACATCCAAAACGGCCTTTTTCAGTTCCTTTTCCATTTTATCCGCCTTTCTTAAAATAATTTTTCATACAGCGTATCCTACAGGTTGTCCTTGTTCTTCATCAGCATCCTTAATTTTTTAATGGCAATTGCCTCTATCTGCCTTATGCGCTCGCGCGTGAGCTTTAGCTTTAACCCTATTTCCTCGAGTGTTAAAATGTTCCTGTTGGACAGGCCGAACCTGCTCATGATGACTTCCTGTTCCTTGGGTTTGAGCCTCTGCACCAGTTCGAGCATTTTTTCCTTCTTGTCCTTTTCAAAAAATTCATCGTCCGGTTTTACGATGCTTTCGTCCTCTATCGTGTCCTTGAGGGTCCTTGAAGAGTCGGAATCCTCGCTTTCATATTCCAGATCGAGGGACTTCGGCGCCTTGATAATATTCAATATCTCGTTGAGTTTCATCGGCTCTATCTTGAGTTTTTTAGCCATGTCTTCCCTCTCGGGAAAACGCCCCTTTTCCTTTATCTCTTTTTCAATGAGCTTTAAATATTTGTGGTATATGTCAAGAATATGCACCGGTATCCTTATGGTATTTTTCTGGTTGGCTATGGCGCGGTTTATGGACTGTTTTATCCACCACGTCCCGTAAGTGGAAAACCTGAACCCAAGTTCCGGCTTGAATTTTTCCACGGCCTTCATCAGGCCGATGTTTCCCTCCTCGATAAGGTCGATTATAGGCACACCGAGGTATTCATATTTTTTCGCGATCTTTACCACAAGCTTCAGGTTTGCCTTGATTATGGACGCGCGGGCGTTGTTGTCGCCTTTTTTCGCCCTGCGCACAAGGTCCTTTTCCTCTTTTTCGGTCAGTATTTTTTCATCCCTTATCTCGTCAAAATAAAGCATCAGGGAGTCCTTTGAGGAAGAAGCCCTTCCGTCGGCCTTTGAAACCGGTGTTTTTTCAACCGTGTCGGTCTCGCCCTCTTCGGCTCCGGCGAGTTCCTGCATCGCGCCCGGGTCCTCGGCTTCCTCGTTATCCTTCGCGTTTTTTATTTCACGCTCGTCGTCGAGTTCCCCGGAATCCCCCGCCGTATCCGCGGGAGCCGGCCTCTTTTTTACCGCCGGTTTTTTCGCCTGTTTTTCCTTTTCTTTTCCCGCGCCTGTTGACCTGCCGGATTTTTTCTTTTTCATATTTCCCCTCTGTTATCCCGGGTAATGAAGAATATAAAAATCCCCGTATTTTTTTTCATCAGCGGCCGCAGACTCTTTTATTCCGCCAACGGCAAAACCCTTATCCGCGCCCTTTATTTCTTCCGTAAAGAGCCCGATATCTTTTTCTTCCCCGAAAACCTCGATCTCCACGCTTCCATCCGGCATATTCATAACATAACCGGTCAGACCCAGGCTCCTGGCCGCCGAAGCGCAGAAATACCTGAAACCAACCCCCTGCACACTGCCGGAAACCGCGAAATGACGGCCGTATTTTTCCATGTCACTGCAGGTAGGATATGCCAAAAATAAAATAAGAGCGCAGGAACTCGCCTATTTCCCCGGCTTTATAAACGTTCAGTATGTCCCTGACATAAAATTCCACATTGACATTGTAATTGAGGCTCATTTTTACCCCTGCGTTGAACTGATTCTCGTCATATTCGCCGATTAAAAGCACGGTATCCGAAACCACCTTGGACGCGTCGGCTATGAAACCCATGTAATCATGGCCCACGGTTTTTTTCATTCCCGCGGAAAAACTCATGTCATTAATTTTTCTGGAAGCCACCCCGTAAACCGCGAAGCTGTTCCACGGCCCGGATTCGAACATTGAAAGGGGAAATTTTTTCACCCCGAACGCCACGCTTACGGGATAATCCTCCTCGCCTATCGCGCGCCACTTAAAATCAAAAGCCGTGGATTCCGATACAGCATCAAAAAATACCCGGAAGGAATCCCAGAAACCGGCGTCTTTCGAGCCATTAACTATGTCAGAAAGATGCCCGAAATTTATAACCGTCCCCGCCTCCATGATATTCAGGAAGCCGTAGTTGAACTTGAATACGTAGGTGTCCATATGGAGCGCAAGCGTGAATTGTTTTGAGGCAAGCACATAAGCCGCCGGGTTGTCAATATATCCGCTGGTGCCGGAAGCCGTGGGCATAAGAAGAAAGTGGTTTACGTCAACGGATTCCGCCAACAAACCGGAAAAGGAACATAAGATAATTAGAATCGCGAGTGCTGCCTTTGTCCTCACCGGAGGTTGTCTCCTTTAACGTCTGCGTCTGTCCGTGTAAACTATAATATATGGTCGGGGCGACTGGATTTGAACCAGCGGCCTCTCACACCCCAAGCGAGTGCGCTACCAACTGCGCTACGCCCCGACCTGTCAATTTAGCCAGCCGCCTTACTTAGCATATCTAAGTCGGGGCGTGTCCGGAAAGAGTCTAATAATTCTTCCCTACTTTCCTCTTTCCGGACTACGCCCCAGCCAAGTCTTGTCTTGCCTTGTCTAGTCTTGCCTTGTCTTGCTTTAATATTTAAATCTTTGTATTTATGGTCGGGGCGACTGGATTCGAACCAGCGGCCTCTTGGTCCCGAACCAAGCGCGCTACCAACTGCGCTACGCCCCGACCTGTCAATTTCACCTGTAGCTTTACTTAGCATATCTAGTCGGGGCGTGTCCGGAAAGAGTCTAATAATTCTTCCTTACTTTACTCTTTCCGGACTACGCCCAAACTTGTTATTTAAGCCAGGTCTTTTAGTTCTGTTCTGTTCTGTTCTGTTCTTTATTTCCAAACGAAACAAAATTTTACAGGAATCCCCCGTTATTTTCAAGTCTTTTTTACAGCGCCTGGCGGCCCTCAAGCAACTGCATCGCCTCTACTATCTCTTTTCTCACGTCTTTAAGCTTATCCAGCGTAAGCTTTTCCTCGATGCCGAAAAGTTCCATCTGTTCGCCGTCTATTTCCGACAAGAGCTGCTTTAATTTTTTCTGGGCTCCGCTTATTTTATACTCATCCTCGTAAAGGAGCTTTTTAATCATAAAAATTATGTCAATATCGGTCTTTGTATACTTGCGCTGTCCGACCCTGTTTTTGATCGGTTCGAGTTCCTCAAAATTCTGCTCCCAGAACCTTATCACAGACTCCCTGACGCCCGTGAGCTGGGCCACTTCCCTTATCGGATAATACTTCTTTTCTCTGACGTCCATTCCGGCCCCCTTTAATCCACATATTCCTGTTCGGATTTTGCCGGCCTCTTCATGAGGTCCCTCACCGAATCACGCGGGGATTTTCCCCTGTATATAACCTCGTAAACTTCCCTGCATATGGGCATCTCAACCTTGTATTTAAGGGCAAGCTTATGAACCGACTGCGTGGTTTTAACGCCCTCGGCAACCATTACCATGCCGCCGAGGATATCGTCTATTTTTTTGCCGAGGCCGAGCTGTTCGCCCACGAACCTGTTGCGGCTGTGTTTTGAATCGCATGTCACAACCAGATCCCCGATTCCGGAAAGTCCGTAAAATGTGTCAACCGAGGCGCCCATGGCCACCCCGAGTCGTTTCATCTCCGCAAGCCCCCTGGTTATGAGGGCGGCCTTTGTATTATCTCCTGTTTTCAGCCCGTCAAGTATCCCGGCGGCTATGGCTATGACATTTTTCACGCTGCCGCCAAGCTCCACTCCGAGGACATCGCGCCTGCTGTAAGTCCTGAAATAATTCCCGAAAAATATTGTGCGCACCGTCTCGGCCAGTTTTGCGTCGTAAGCCGCGGCGACCACGGTGGTGGGCACCTTTCTTCCGACTTCCTCGGCGTGCGACGGCCCCGAAAGCACCGCCGTCTTGACAGAGCCCAGCACGTCCTTTATAACCCTGGACATGGTCATAAGGGTCTTCTGCTCGATGCCCTTGGTGACGCTTATAAAAACTTTTGATTTGTAATCCATTTTTTTTATTTTTAAAAGCAGGCTCCTCATAAAATGCGAGGGCTGCGCAAGCACGATGTACGGCGACGCGTCAAGGGCGGTTTTCAAATCCGAAGTTATCGCAATGCCTCGGGGTATTTTTACGCCTTTCAGATATTTTACATTTTCCCTTTTGTTTTCAAGCACCGCGGCATAATCCGGGAAAAACTCGTACAGTGTGACATCGTTCCTGTTTTCGCTTAACAGCACCGCAAGGGCGGTGCCCCAGCCGCCCGCTCCAAGGACCGATATTTTCATTTTTTTGCCCCTTTTGCGGCGGTCTCTTCGGGTTTTTTATTTTCTCCGAATTCAAACTTGTTCTCCGTGCCGTCTATGAGCCTTTTAATATTATCGATGTGCTTGTATATGACAAACGCCGCAACGGCCACGGAAGCTATCTGGACAAGCCTCAGATACCCGCCCTCGCCGTAGTTTAAGACAAAAATCGGCAGAAGTATGGCGGCCATAATGGAGCCGGCTGATATGTACCTGAAAAACAGGACCATCACAACAAAAACGGCAAAAGCGGTCAAGGTGGAAGCCGGGCAGAGCGCCAGGAATATACCCAGGGCAGTGGCGACTCCCTTGCCCCCTTTGAAATTAAGGAATATTGTGAATGTATGGCCCAGTACGGCGGAAACAGCTGCGGCAACGCCTATCCACGGATATGAGGCGCCGAAAAATGATGTGAATACGACGACCGGGACAAATCCCTTTAAAGCGTCAAGGCACAGCACTATGACGAACCATTTCATGCCGAGCACCCTTTTTACGTTGGTGGCGCCGATGTTGCCGCTTCCCACGGTGCGTATGTCTATTTTTTTAATTGATTTTACGACAAGATATCCCGTCGGGATGGACCCGAGCAGGTATGATACCGCAATGACAGCCAATAAAACCGGAATCCACATAAAAAAATCCTCCTTATTTTTCTTCCTGTTTTTGCCTTGGTTTTATCTTTAATTTTATGGGAGAGCCCTCAAATCCGAAGGATTCCCTGAGTTTGTTTTCAAGGTAACGCATATAAGAAACGTCAAGTTTTTCCTTTTTATTGACGAATACCGCGAAAGTCGGCGGAGCGGACTCAACCTGCGAGATATAATAAATTTTAATGTCTCCGCTTCTGGAAAAAACAGCTTTTTCATGGATTGCCTGCTGGAAAACCTTGTTCAGCAATGACGTCTTTATTCTTGAATTATACTGTTTTTCAACATAAAAAACAACATCTAATAATTCCTCGAGCCCCTTTGATTTCAGCGCCGAAACATAGACAATCGGGGCGAAAGAAACGAACTTCGCCACGCCGCGCAGGTACTCGGTAAATTTAAGTTTCAGGGCCTCGCGCTGCGACTGCTCGATTAAGTCCCACTTGTTTGCCACTATCACCACGGCCTTCAGGTTTTCCACCGCGTATCCCAGCAGTTTTTTGTCCATCTCCATTATGCCGTCTATGCAGTCCACGACCAGCACGGCCATGTCGCCGCGTTTGATATTCATAAAGGCGCGGCCGATGGAATATTCCTCGGCTTTTAATTTTATGTTCTTTCTTTTCTTGACGCCCGCCGTGTCTATGAGCAGGAGTTTCTTTCCCTCATATTCGATGAGGGTATCAATGGAATCGCGGGTCGTGCCCGGTATCTCGGTCACTATAGAACGCTCTTCCTTTACAAGCGCGTTGAACAGCGACGATTTTCCGACATTTTCCCTTCCGACTATCGCAACGCTGGTTATCTTTTCGTTTTCATCCACGGCTTTAAGGGCTTCGATGCCGCCGGTTATGTAATCCAGCAGGTCGTCAAACCCGTATGAATGGGCCGCCGAAACCGGGAATACGAGGTCAACCCCGAGGTTATGGAATTCATAGGCGTTTATTTCCTTTTCCCTGGTATCCACCTTATTGGCGACGACAACAAAAGGCACGCCGCTCTGCTTTATAAAATCATAAACTTCCCTGTCCTCCGGCACAATGCCCGCAGTGACATCCACGACGAACAGCACAAGGTCCACTTCCTTTATGACCTCTTTTACTATCTTTATCACTTCGCTTTTAATGCGGTCCTGCTCGTGAAAAAGGAGGCCGCCGGTGTCGATAAGGGTGAATTTCTTTCCCATCCACTCGGCTTCGCCGTATATCTTGTCGCGAGTCACTCCGGGAAAATCGTCAACAATGGATTTCTGCCTGTTGATTAGTTTGTTGAAAATCGATGATTTTCCGACATTTTCCCTGCCGGCAATCAGCACCGTATAATCTTTTGTCTTCATTTTTGCTCCGCTTCTTTGATTAAGCCAAAATCCCGCGCGTAATCCGGCTTTCTTGACATTTAACCGGCTTTAAGGCCCTGGAATTTATCTTATAAAAATAAAGACGTGTCGGGCGTTTGTCTTCGCGCCTGACACGTCTTTTATATTGATATTATATGGATTATCAGTTAATTTTGCAACGATTATTTGGGCTAATTAAGCATCCTTAGATACTCGCTCAGGGTCTCTGAATCGTGCGGCGAAAGGGAGATAAAGCTGATGCCTGCTATATATCCTTCGTTGACTTTCCTGCACCATTCAACCTCGCCAAAAGTGTTTATTTTTTTGCGTTCCTCTATTTCAAGGTCCAGCCTCATCACATCGCCTTCCCTGATAACAGCGTCAACCTGAAGGCATACCCCTCTTTTGGATATATCCTTTGTCCTGGCCTTTTTGTACTGGAACGAAAGAAGGTCAAAATCCTCGCCAAAAAGCTTATATTCCGCGGTTAAATCGTTCTTATACCTTACATCCACACGCCTTTCGGAATAATCTTCTTCGATCATGGTCAACCTCCACAGGGGACGTAGTATGCACGATATTAAGTTTAAACGATTAAGCGGGCTTTGTCAATATTTTAAAAATTAATAATTTCTTAATCATATAATATCCGCCCTTTTCAGGATGCCATGCCCGTTTTGCCCCGGCGCCGGATCGCATATTTTGAAGACATCATGCATTAAAATATTTTCATTATCCATGCCGGTGATGCGGGTAATGTGCGTCACCCGCCGTGTGCCGTCATTCATCCTGGCCTGCTGTATTATCAGGTCTATGGCCCCCTTTATCTGTTCGCGCAGGGCCCTTACAGGAAGTTCTATGCCCGACATAAGCGCCATAACCTCAAGCCTGGATACGGCGTCGCGCGGCGAGTTGGAATGAACCGTGGTCATGGAGCCGTCATGGCCGGTATTCATGGCCTGCAGCATGTCAAGGGTTTCGCCCGCCCTGCATTCGCCGACAATTATCCTGTCGGGCCTCATCCTCAGGCAGTTTTTAACAAGGTCCCTTATGGACACGGCGCCGGCGCCTTCCATATTTGCCGGCCTTGCCTCGAGCCTGACCACATGTTCCTGTTCGAGTTTGAGTTCGGCCGAGTCTTCAATGGTAATTATCCTTTCGCCGCCGGGAATAAAAGAGGAGAGCGCGTTGAGCAGTGTCGTTTTCCCGGACCCGGTCCCGCCGGAAATCAGTATGTTGTCCCTTGCCAGCACGGCCTGCTCAAGGTAGCCGGCCGCCTCCACGGTCAGGCTGCCGCATTTTACAAGGCCGGCCGCGCTGAGTTTGTTCCTTGAAAATTTTCTAACCGTAAGCACCGGCCCGTTGAGAGCCAGCGGCGGGATGACGGCGTTAACCCTGGAGCCGTCGGAAAGGCGCGCGTCCACATAAGGCGAGGATTCGTCTATGCGCCTTCCCAGGGGAAATACGATGCGTTCAATGGCGCGCATCACCGATGCGTCGTCGGTATATGACGCGCCGGTTTTATACAGCATACCGGCGCTCTCCACATAAATATCAGAACAGCCGTTCACCATCACTTCGCTGACGGACTCGTCTTCCAGGAACCTTTCTATGGCCCCGAGCCCCGCCACCTCGTTGAATATTTCACCGAGCAGGAATTCACGTACGTCCGCCGCGGCGGGCGCGTCCGGTTCGGTATCCAGCATGGCTCTTATTTTTTTCTTTATGTCCTCAAATATGGCGGCTTTTTTTGCCGGGTGGGTAAGCGCGTCCTTTTCCATGTTTACAATATCGAGCCCCGCGAGGACCTTTCTGCGCACGCTTTTTTTAACATCCTGGTATCCCGCCTTTTCTGAAAAAAACTCCGCTTGCGGCCGTGCGCCGGCGGCCTTTCCGGAGCGGATGGCCCCTGGTTTACCGGCCATATCCAGAAGCTTTGCGGCAAGCTCCGGGACCGGCGCGCGCTGTTTTTCTTTTTTTAAGGTTATACCGCACAACATCCCTTTTTCCGCGGCGGCTGTTATGGACGGCATATCCGGAATAACGCACAACACCCCGGCATCATTAAATATCCCCCCGAGCTCCTCCCGTGAAAATAGGGGCTTGTCGTTTTTATTTATCACGATTCCCATGGATGCCGTGGGATAATTCATTGCCAGCAGGGCCGCCGTAATATAATTCGCCCGTTTTATGTAGTCTGCGCGCGGCAGGACAGGTATCAGAAAAATATTTGTCATTTCAAGCAGCTCCGTGTCCGGCATCCCGGGAACGTCAACTATCACCACATCCGCGGCGCAGCCGCGGCCGCTTACAGCCTCTGACGGATCTTCCCCGCATGCCAGTGAGAATCCGAGTTTTTCATCAAAACCGCCTTCCCGCGCGAATCCTGAGCCGCAATAGGCAGGCGCGTCAAAAACACCTGTTCCCTGCTCAAAGACGGCGGTTTTTACAGAAAATTCTTTTGCCAGAACCGAAGCCAGCAGAAGGCTGATTGTGGTCCTTCCGGCGCCGTCCTTTAAATTCAAAACGGTTATGATTTTCTTCATCGCGCGTCAGCCGTCTGCGCGCCCGCTATTTTCGGGGTGACGAATATTACAAGTTCGCTGTTGGCGCAGCTTTCATCAGTGGTTTTGAATAATTCGCCAAGCAGGGGTATTCCGGAAAGAACCGGCACACCCGACGATACTTTTGACTCCTGATTTTCAATGAGCCCGGCGATGACGACCGTATCTCCGGGTTCCACGTCAATATTGGTTTCCGCCCTGCGCGTCATTATAGCCGGTATGCGCCCCTGCCCGTAATTTACCGAATTTGAATAATCCAGGTTCGAAACCTCCGCCTTTATGCGCGCCTCTATGGCGCCTGTTTTGTTTGTCTTCGGGTCTATTTCAAGATTTACCCCGTAGGACTTCCACTGGACGCTCGCCTGCCCCTGCGTGCTTACGGTTACCACAGGAACCTCCCCGCCGGATAAAAAACTTGCTGATTTTCCGTTGGAGGTAAGAAGTTTTGGTTTTGCCAGGACCCTGGCGTAATTGTTTGTAACAAGAAAATCAAGAAGTATGTTTATCTTTCCCCTGGAAAAGGTACTGCCGAGTATTGAAAAATCGGGCGGGGACTTTTCGATTGCGTTGAGGCTCAGAAGCGGGAGCCCGTTATCAGGCAGAGGGCCGTTTATAAGCGCGGGCCAGTCAATGCCGGTGTTTGACCTGTTTATCCTGGATATCTCGAGTATCTGGACGTCCACTTCTATCATTGAATCCGCTTTTTCAGCCTTTAAGACATCCACCAGCAGGCTCTCGGATGAATCCCGGCCCGTCACCGTAATTACGGTTGTACCCGGTTTTTTGCCCTCGACTATTATCTCGTCATCGGATAATATCGTCGCGCCGGCAACATTCGGGTCCACCGCTTCAACACTGACACCCTTTTCAAAACGCAAAACTTTAGAGCCGCCCTCCCTGACGCTTATTTTGTCCGATGAAGCCGTCAGCTGGACAAAAGAAAACAGAAACAGTAACAGAAAACAAACTGGTACCTTATGCATGTCCCCTCCCCCTTTTTTCACAGGGGCATTATACGGGATTATTGCAAAAAGGATATTGACTTAAAAGCGCATTTTATACGGAAAAGGTAAGGCGGGAAAATCCCTGGTTGCGGGCCGCCACACGGGGCGGCCCCTACAGGGACACAACAAAGCAAACCATAAAAAAAGTTCCGCCTGCATGGCTAACTGCAGGCGGAACTTTATCTTATCTAATATCTTTTGGTTGCTGGTTTAGCGGGCCGCCATCATGGCTTCCACATCAGAAAGCGCCTGCCCTGTCGGCTTGATGTTGAATTTTTCCACCAGCACTTTGGCAACACCCGGCGACAAAAAAGCCGGAAGTGTCGGCCCGAGGCGTATCCCTTTTACCCCTAGATGCAATAGGGCAAGAAGAACCGCCACAGCTTTTTGTTCATACCATGCTATATCGAACGATATTGGAAGGTCATTAATATCATCTAACCCGAATACTTCCTTTAATTTCAGCGCCACAACCGCGAGCGAATATGAGTCGTTGCACTGCCCGGCATCGAGCACCCGGGGGATTCCCCCGATATCGCCAAGCTTCAGCTTGTTGTACCTGTACTTTGCGCATCCCGCTGTAAGTATTACAGTCCCTTCGGGAAGCGCCTGCGCCACTTCGGTAAAATAGCTCCTCGGCGCCTGCCTGCCGTCACAGCCCCCCATAACCACAAACCTTTTTATGGCCCCGGATTTTACCGCCGCCACAACTTTGTCGGCAAGAGCGAGTATCTGGTCGTGGGCAAAACCTCCGGTAATGGTTCCGGTCTCCAGTTCCACCGGTGATTTGCATTTTTTTGCGAGTTCTATGACTTCCGAAAAATCCTTTGCTTTCCCCGGTTCCCTGTCGGCAATATGCCCGACTCCGGGATAACCCGCCATGCCTGTTGTAAATATCCTGTCCTTATATGTCTCTTTAACCGGGACGATACAGTTGGTGGTCATTATTATCGGCCCGTTAAACGACTCAAATTCCTTGTTCTGGTGCCACCACGAACCTCCGTAATTCCCCGCAAAATGGGCGTATTTTTTAAATGCCGGATAATAATTTGCCGGAAGCATTTCACTGTGGGTATAAACATCCACTCCGGTTCCTTCACTCTGTTTTAAAAGTTCATCCATATCCTTAAGGTCATGGCCGGAAATAAGTATTCCCGGATTTTTTCTTACGCCTATGTTAACCTCTGTAATTTCGGGTTTTCCGAATGTTTCCGTATTTGCGCGGTCAAGCAGGGCCATTGTTTTAACCGCGGTTTCCCCTGTTTTTAAGACCATGGCGGTAAGCTCGTCCGCGGGCAATTGCTTTGTTATAGCCGCAAGCCCCTTTACCATAAAATCAAATATTTCATCATCATAATATCCCAGCACAGCCGCATGATCCGCGTATGCCGCGACGCCTTTAAGCCCGTACAGGATAAGTGATTTTAACGACCTGATGTCCTCATTGTCACTGTAACTTAGAATCCCGACTTTCATGGCTTTATCCGCGAATTCTTCCATTGTTTTTCCCGACCATACGGCGCTTTCCGGAAGCGATGCCCCGCTTAACCCGGATTTGCCGCGCATATCCTCCCTGATTACCAGAGCTTTTTTGATAATTTCCGCTATTTTTTCATTGTCAAAATTGGCGTTTGTAATTGTTGAAAACAGCGCACGGCACAGGAACAGTCCGGTTTCCCTTTCCACCTTGCCGGTTTTTTCCGCATAAACTGAAATTCCCTGAAGAATAAATATCAAAAGATCCTGCAGATTTGCGGTGGAATCATTTTTTCCGCAAACACCTTTTACCGTACATCCCGAATTTTTGGCCGTTTCCTGGCACTGATAACAGAACATTGACATCATTTGCCTCCCCGAAATTTATTTTTGCAGCAATTTACTTATGGTAAGTTTTCCAAGCCTTTCGGCAAAATCATTTTCTATCTTCACGACCTCCTTCCTCAAAACACATGTGCGGCGGTTTGAGCATGGCTTGCCGCGGAACATGCATTCCGACAGCTGAAATTTCCCGTTGTAAATCGATATGAGCTTCAGTATGCTTAGCTTTGCCGGATCAACCAGCAGTTTAAATCCGCCTTTTGTCCCCTCAACAGAAGCGACAATTCCGTTCTTAATAAGCGGCTGGAGGACGCGGCGGAGAAAATGATACGGAATTTTCTGAGCCGCGGCAATATCCCTTGCGGAGATAAAAACGCCGCCGGTTTTTGACATCACAAGCAGGGCCCTGGCGGCGTAATCCACGTTCTTGTTTATTAGTTTCATTGCGCCTCCTTTTAACTGACACTATTGTAGTATCAGTTAAACATTCTGTCAACATTTATTTCATTAATACCTTCAGGATTTTTGCCGGGATGCGCGGGCGTCACGAGGCCATAAAACCGCCTGATTTGAGAGGCAGCAAGCCGCCTCTCTACTGAACAACTGTTCTTTACCTGTCCGGGCGGGCGTGGGTTTTTTATGTGCCGGCGTCCAACAATAACTACCGTGT